>JADZBO010000211.1 GCA_020851995.1 Burkholderiaceae bacterium | reverse complement strand
GCGATGTCGTTACAGAATTAGCAAGCAAATCGAATGCCCCCGTTTTGAGCATTTTTTCGACGCAGATCGACACAGGTGTGGTTGGTGGAGCCATGTTCAACATGGAGCGGGTTGGCGAGCTGATCGGCAATTTTTTGATCGCGCTTAAAAGCGGCAGACCGCTTGATCTGGATACAGAATCGTCGAGTCGTCTGATTACACCAATGTTTAACTGGGCTCAAATTGAGCGTTGGGGCATCAACCCAGCCCTGCTTCCCGTCAACAGCGTATTTATCAATCGACCGCTGACACTGTGGGGGCAATATAGAACAGCCGTTATCCTGGCTGGTGGGCTGATCGCAATCCTGAGCGCGATGAGCATCGCACTATTTATTCAGAATCGACGCCGTGCGATCGCGGAGATTTCGGCCCGGGAGGCTGCCGCACAACTTTTGGTCGAACGCGATCAGTTGGAAGATCGGGTCGCAAAGCGCACCGAGCATCTTGCCGAAGCGTTGGATTTCAATAAAACCATCCTGCTCAACTCGCCCGTGCCAATGGGAATTTATGAAGCAGATGGTCAATGCATCATGGCAAACGAGGCGTATGCCGAATTCGTCGGCTCAACTCCTGCAGAGTTGCTGAAGCAGAATTTTTACGGAATTTCCTCATGGCGGCAGACAGGCCTGCTCGACGACTGCATTGAGGCGCTTGCCCAGGGGACTGCACAACAGCGCGAGGCAAACGTCGTCACGTCTTTTGGAAAGAAGGTCTGGTTTGAGTACCGGATTCTCCCCAAGCAACTTAAGGGAAAAAGTCACCTGCTCATTCAATTTTTTGATCTTTCTGAACGCATACGTGTAGAAGAAGAATTGCGTCATTGGGCATTTCACGATCCACTGACGCGTCTGACCAATCGACGCCTGTTGATGGATCGACTTGAGCAGGCACTACGGACCGGAAAACGTGAAAACGGCTATCTGGCTGTGTTGTTTGTCGATCTGGACAAGTTCAAACAGGTAAACGACAACTATGGCCATGACGCAGGCGACCAACTCCTCATCGAAGTCGCAAGTCGCTTACAACAATGCGTGCGCAGCTCTGATACCGTAGCTCGGATTGGAGGCGATGAGTTTGTCGTGCTGTTGGCGGGGCTAGGAACCGATTTCGAGCAGGCTCAAAAGTTTGCCAACACGGTTGTCAATAAAATTCGAACCACGCTGGATGGGGAATACGTGCTAGGAGATATTCATTACCATGGAACCGCCAGTCTTGGCACCAAAGTGGTTCTTGGCGGAGATCATGACCCTGATCAGATTCTGAAAGATGCTGATGCGGCCATGTATGTCATCAAGCACCAGGTGATGAGGTCGCACAGAGCCGGGTAGGCATACCCCTATCAAGGTCTTATTAACCTCGATCTGACGGGTTGCGCTGCTTCGCAAAAAAATTAAACCTGAGTTGGAAATAACACAGACGGGTTACCAGTTCCAGAACAACTGCAGCTGAAGGGTCGACCAGGGCTTCGCCATGTTGTTGGTTGCATCCTGAATTGCAGGACCTGGCATCGCGTAGGACGCGATGCCCATCAGATAAAAGTGCTTGTTAATCGCCCAACGCGCGACAAGCTGGAGTTCCTGTCCAAGGTTCTTTGACGTGAGTTGCGAAAGCGCTGGATTGCCACCCATATTATTCAGTTGATTGGCCCAGTTCGAGTAGTAGTCAATCGTCAGGTTCAATTCGTCGGCTGGACTGACATTGAAACGCACCCGATGTGTCGTGCGGTTCGTCTGGCTCAATACTTTCCCGAAACTGATTCCCTGTAGGCACTCGGCCAACCCACCAGAGAACAATGGATCGAACCGTTCAAAAGTTTGTGTGTTCGGATTGTCTCCGGAGAACGAGGAGTAGCGATAGGACAGGCTGGGCGACCACGGCACTTTGGACGCCAGATATCCGATCGTTCCATACCCAGCCCACGCAGACATCGGGAAGTTGATATTGTTCTGGTAGGCAACTTCACTTTCAAGCCAGACACCTGCCGCCACGGCAGGATCTGCCCATCGGACGTGTCCTGCGTATGTGACGAGACCGGCGCGGGACAGCGTATTGCCAGACGGATCGCGATAAACTGAATCTGAGCTCGGCACCGCGATGACGGATGCGTCCGCATACGTGGATACTGTCGCGTTGTATCTGAGATTTGCCCCGAGGACCTTGGTCTTGGTTTCGATCGGCTCATACTCGTTCGGGTCCAGATAGAAGCTTTTGAGCGTCCAACCGCTCCATTGCCCCTGAGCCAGGACCGAGAAGTCCTGCGTCGTACGGGGGGCGAGATACACTCCTGGCCTGGGGCCTGCGTTGTATTGCGAACCGAACTGACTGATCAGAAAACCGTCATTCAGGCTGAAATTTTGCCGCCCGACGGAAATATTCGCCGTGCCACCCTGCGGACCAGCCCAAAGCAGCCCGGCATAGAGTTTTTCAATGTTGTCTTGCCACCGTGTGGCGTTCCAGAAGATGTCCTGCCCCGCCGCCATCACGCCGACTGCGCTGGCGGCACCTTAGATGTAATAAGGAGAGTCGCCCAATTGCGTGGATCCGCCAATTCCGAATTCGACGTAATTTTCGGTCCAGGCAGTTGAAGATCCGGTCTGGGCGCCCAGGGCCGGCTTGGGGACCAGTGGATTGTTACGGGTAAAGGTGAGCGGCGCACCGAACCAGGGCTGGCCGTCTCTGAAAACCCCATTGCCTCCGTTGAGCGTGAGCGTCAGTATTGACTTCTCATCCCGGAAAAGAAGCGGCAGAGACTCGGAGCCGCCGTGTGCGAAAAAGCCGTCGGACTGATCCTCCTGGTAACCAGGTTTGGACAAGGCCAATGAGAACACCAGCGTGATGCCGTTCGGATTGATCCGTGATTGCAGACGGTAGGTTGCATTGCGAACGCCCGGAATTCGCCGCAAGCGCAAGGCTGCGGCATCCGCCAGAATCTGGCTGTACGCCTCGTTGGGACCGATCGCAACCCGCTCGCGGGCCTTTTGCAGGATTCCGGCATCCTGCAAGCTGTCGCCGGTTGTCCCGGTGATCTCAAATACGACATCAAACAACGAGACGATCTGGCTGTTCCTGGGAAGCGTGACCGGCCCAAGACCAAATCCGTCAGTTGGGGACTGCGCGAGCGCCGGAGCCCCCGCCCCAAACAGCCCCCACCAAAGCGCCAGCCACCAGGCCCCGCGAATCACTCTGGCTTGAGGCGAACCCTGCGCGGTCCACCGGAAACCTGAATGGTTTGACCGCTGACCCAGGATCCCGCCGGTGAAGCGAGCCACAGGAACGCGTTCGCGACATCCTCAGGCCGGCCAGAACGTCCAGTCAGATTGTCGGGATGCGCCAGCGCCTGCTGGGCCTTTTCATCAAGGCCTGCCTGAGCGTATGTTTCGGTCAGAACGGTTCCAATAAGAACCGTATTGAATCGCGCCTTCTTCGCAAAGGCATGCGCGAGACTGAGCATCAAATGGTTCAGGGCAGCTTTTGCCGAACTGTATGCAATAAAATCAAACGCCGGCAACACGCTGACCAGCGATCCCGAATTTGTCACCGAAGGATTTTCTGACTTAAGGAGATGGGGCATCGCAGCCTGTGTCATGCGCAGCGCGCTGAGGGTGTTTAATCGGTAGGACGCGATCATTGCATCATCAGTGACATCCAGAGGATCATCGTTGGTGGCGCCCCACCCAACGTTGTTGACCAGTGTCGATAAGCCGCCAAACTTCGCAACGGTGGTGTCGACAGTCTGCCTGACCATTTCGTTGTCGGTCACATCGCACTTGATCCCAAGCACCGGGTTGCCCGTCAGGTGCGAAATCTCGGCAGCGGTTGATTTGGCGAGATCGCCATTCAGGTCTGCAATGACAACCCTGGCGCCCGCACCGGAAAAAGATGTGGCGATCGCGCGCCCTATATTCTGAGCGCCCCCGGTAATCAAGGCCACATGGCCAGTCATTGCGAAGTCGGAAAAAGCGTTAAATGTCATAACAGCCTCTTGAAGATTCAGTCCAGTTCCTGCACACCGCCGCCGCTGACCGTCAGGATTTGCCCGCTGATCCAGGAGGAGGCACGCGAACAGAGAAACAGTGCCGCATAAGCAATATCGTCCGGCTCACCTAATCTTCCCAGGGGGGTGTGCTTGAGCATCGCTTTTTCAATTTCAGGAGTCAGCACAGTACCCAGCGCGTCGGTCTTGATCGCGCCTGGCGCAATCGCGTTTACGCGAATTCCTCTGGGACCGAGATCAAATGCGATGTTGCGCGTGAGATGATTCACCGCGGCTTTCGACGATCCATAGGAAGCCATACGCACATTTGTGTTTTCACCTGCCATTGACGAAATATTCAATACCGACCCGCCACCTGAACGCTCCATTGCGGGCACTGCCAGTTGGGTCAGGTGAAACAGGGAAAATACGTTCAGCTCATAAGCCCAGAGAAAGTCGGCCATGGGCATGTCAAAAGGTTTTGGTCCACCGCCGCCCGCGTTATTGACCAGGATCGTGAGCTTGCCAAACGTGGAAAGGGCGGTATCAATGACGGTGTTGCGGTCCACCTCCTGCGTCACGTTGCAGGCAAGACCGATCGCGTTGCCGCCGGATTGATTGATTTCTCCGGCAACCGATTGAGCCATTTCGAGTTTGAGGTCACTCACCACGACGCTCGCGCCTGCTTTGGCGAACAATTGCGCGATGCCGCGTCCAATTCCTGCGCCCGCCCCGGTCACTATCACTACCTCACCGTGAAGTGAGAATGCTTCAAGGTAATTCACGCCCATTCTCCTGGCTGTGTCGCCATCGTCAAACAGTGAGACGATCCTAGGCGTTGGCGTTTCGAAGCGTCAAGCATGACCTGCCCAAAATGGGCATGCGATGTGCCTGGAAAAGTTCGCTGATGCGTCAGGGCGCAGGATCAGGGAGCCTTGTGCAAATCCAGCAACTTGTTCACCATTTCGGCTGTCCGCAGGAGCTCGATAACAGTCTGCCTGGTGAATTCGACTGTTTTTTCGTCGATGCCAGACTTGGAGACCTTCCAGCGCTTGCGCTCATCGCGCTCGACTTTGCCGAGTGCCTCCAGGTGTTCGAGCTTTCTTCGAACGGTTTCCCTGGGCAGTCCTGCAACCTGCGCGAGGCTGAGCGCCGAGACTGCTGCGAGGTCTACTGTGAGCCGGCCGTTGCTATCCAGCAAAGTGTCATTTGCCTCGAGCGGGTGCACAACGCCTGACAAGTTCAGATGCGCGAGAACACCCCACACATAGGTTGTCTGCAAATCCATTCCCAATTCTGTCTGTAACCTTCGCATATGACGAATCAGATGTCGATTGACCGTAAATGCGATGAGCGAAAACGCCGAATTGAATTTTTTGTCGAAATTTGTCACGGTTAGCTCTCTGACCAAGGCAACCGCTTCCCGAGATTGCATCAAGCCACTTCACGCGCTGACACACCGGAAGCGTAATCTTTCCCCTGCTGGAATCAAGGACGGTAGTGGCCAGGATCGCCGCTATTGGCAAACACTGGGGGGGCTCCGCCCGAATTTCGAGCTGCGGGTCAGCAGCGCGAATCCTGCGAAGCCATCTTATCTCTGCTGACCACACCAGTCACTTGATCGCACGACATGCCTGCTCGATGCTGTCCGAAATACGCTTTAAAACGAACGCTCCTCGTGATACGTGAAAATCGCTTGCACATCGCTCACCCGCCCGGAGTGCGGCATTGAGACTGCATGCGTGGTGCGCGCGAGCACACAGCCGCGAAGCCCCGAAAGCGAAAACCAACGAAGCGCCATGAAACATCACCCGCCCCTCGGGCCCGCGAAGACGACATCCCGCTGCATCAATCCCCCTTCACCATCCAAAATGCACTTATATTTGACATCTATCACTCCTGTTTTCGCTGATTCTCAGCAATTACAAACGTGAGCGACCTGCTTCAATGAAATGGTTTTAAACGTGACCGATTGCACCAAAGCGACTCAAGGTGGAATGAAAGACCAGTGCGACCGTCGACACTGGCTTACCCTAGAAAGGCTGACCATCTACCCCATTGCCTTGTTCGGTAGCGAGGTCTTGGCGGCACTGATCTTTTTCATCCTGTACCCTCACCTCCAGAATGTTGATCCGGGCCTGCCATTCTCAAGCGATTTTCGCGTGTTCTGGGGCGCATCTTATCTGGCTCTGCACGGATATGCCGCAGATGCCTACAACATCGAGAAGCTCTTTGATGCCCTGAGGCTTGCCGACCCCGCCCTGATCAGGCCGCGGGCCTGGTTTAACTGGTTTTATCCGCCAACCTTCCTGCTTGCCGTCCTGCCTCTTGCGCTGTTGCCCTACTTGATGAGCTATGCACTCTTCGTGCTTGGCACACTGGCTGGCTACCTCGCTTTGTTGCGCCGGATTGTTCCAATGGCAGGATCGACACTGGTGGTGATCGCCCTCGCTTTTCCGCCCACCATTCTGACCGCCTTCAACGGGCAGAACGCATTTCTTACTGCTACTCTGGCAGGGCTCGGTCTCATGCTTCTGGAACGACGGCCCGTTCTCGCGGGGGTCTGCATTGGACTCCTGTCCATAAAACCACACCTCGCTGTGCTTTTTCCACTGGCGCTGGTGTGTTCCCGGTCATGGAAGGCCTTACTCGCCGCTGGCTTGACTGCGTTGGGTTTGACAGTCCTGAGTGTGGCGGTTCTCGGCATGCGCACGATACCCGCCTTTCTGGAGGGCATCCACCTGGCCCGAACACTCGCCTCGGCCGGCGAACTTCCCCTGGCAAAGATGCCGACGGTCTATGGCGCGTTACGACTGCTGGGTTTGAGCACGGACGTCGCCAACGGCCTTCACATATTGGTGGCGTTGGTGGCCGCCTTGGTCGTTGTTGCGGTCTGGCGCAAGCCCCTACCGCTGTATCTGAGGGCTTCCGTGCTTGTGACCTCCAGCCTGCTGATCAGCCCCCACATGTACGACTACGACCTGACTTGGCTTGCCTTGCCCATGGCATGGCTGGCGAACCAAGG
>JADZBO010000210.1 GCA_020851995.1 Burkholderiaceae bacterium | reverse complement strand
TAACGGGCATCTGTGGGAGCTCCTGTGGATCAAGCAAATTGAATGTCATTGACAAAAAAACTTCATACCGGCGAAAACGTCAGCCGCTGGCTCTGCACTGGTTTGCCCGGCATCCTGACCACCAAGTGCTGGCACATAGATAACTCTATCTATATTACGAGCGTAATGTTCTGATGGGTATGCAACTTGATGCGAATCAAGCAGGTCAGAGAAAAATGATGGGCGAGGCACAGGTCGCGGCCGGAGGAGGGTTTGGGGGCCACCCGCCCGCGTGTGGGGTGACGGCGAGATTGCTGACTAAGGAATCGGCCGGATCGCTTTTTGCGGCAGAGGAAAAAAAGCCTCCCCGACTGCTCGCTCGATATCGTCCATCGTACCCAGATCGACTGAGGCGGAAAACTGCTTGCGTCGATTCTTCGAGATTGTGCCGCCGTTATCCACGGCACAGCGCACCAGTGTCGCCAGATCGTTATCGCGAATGCCATGCGCGGCGTTGATTACATCCCTGACCTGGTCGAATTTTTTGAGAAACTCAATCTCTCCGATGAGTGCGTTATCGAGTGCGGCATGCGTCATGCGCACGCCAAACTCGATGCACTGGGTGGCATCCCAATAACGGTAAGCGCCAGACCTTGCCCGGAAAACGCCATCGATATTCGACTCATCGATTATGGTCACGTCCCACAGGTCTCGCAGCGGAATCGAAACACTTTTCCAGATCAGACTGAAAGTCCCGGGCGAGTAAATCGTCAAGCGCCCGAGTGCGCCGAACAATCGGGGAAAATGCCGTCGAGCCGAGTCCGTTGAAGTTGATCCGGTACTTCTTTACTTTGTTCGACGGACCACATACATAGTCGCCTGGGCTGAAGAGTTCGGTGTAACCGGATTTCACCCCCTTGTAATCCAGGGACTTGCCGGTAAATTGCTCGAATAGCGCGCCCGCAATTCTCGAATAGCGGCTGTCCGGATTATCGTGAACCATCTTCTGGAAAATGGCCGGGTCGAGATCCAGGCAGATGTTTTCCAGCGCAGACAAGGAGATGCCCTGGTGCTTTAATGCAAACTCCAGATGATCAGCCGGCGCTGCCGACAAGGGAGCAAGCGTTGGGGGGACCCTTACACAGCTGGTGTCGGTGCTTTTTGCCTTGATTGCGTGGTCCACTATCGCAATGAGGGCACCAGGGTGTCTTTTATCGATGGATCCGCTTAAAAGCGTTTCGTAACCTGGTGCAAGGGGCATTCCCACCTCCGGAAAACGGCCAGAATTTCCGTATTTTACCCAGAAAATTGTATTTTATTCAGAAAACGCCAAGAAATTCTGGCGCTACAAACACGCCTGATCGATGTCTCGCTCGCGCGAGGTTTTCGCGAACACCACGGCGCCTGGCGACCTGACGGGTCGGGCGGTGTTCAGTTCTTCGCCCACGCGATCGACTGGCAAAACGTGACATCGTCGCTCTCCTGAAGGAGGGCGGCTTGCCGCAGCCTTGCTTAAAGAAAGTTCTTGAGGCCGGTGTAGATCGAAACGATCGTCGTGCCCAGGGCAACCAGCGTCCCAGTGTATTCCTGCAGTTTCTTCAGATGCGCGTGCAGCTTTTCAGGTGAGACCTTGCCGTCGTCGATCATAATCGACAGCATACGCACGACTGGGCCTTTTGGCTGATCTCCCCGCGCGCCGCTGTCCGAGACCAGTGCTACGCTGCCCAGCAGCATGCCGGTCAGGAAGCTGAAGGCTATGCTGGCCGCGTACTCGATCACTTCTTTCCATTCAAAATTGTTTTGCGGCATCACGGGTGTTCCATCGCTCAGGCTGGTGATGCCGCTCATCCCGATCACCGACGCAAGTGCCAACGCGACCACGCCCAGAAACCAGGGAAGCATCCGGCGCGCGTGCTTCCTGAAGAGCAGGAAGCCGAAGGGCATGGGCAGGACGATCGACACGACACGCAGGTAGAGGATATTGAGGTCAAAGACGATCGTGATTGCAGCATGGGCGGCGAGCAGCAGCACAAGCGGCACGACCAGATAGCCGAGCACGTCGGCCAGGGCGCCACCGAGGCCCGGCTGCGGTTGCGGTTGCGTCGCAGGCGCCTCGCTTGCCTGCTGGACTTGCAGCTCAAGCGCGGCGATACGCGCAACCTGCGCACTGGTGTCCGGCACCTCGGCGAGTTGCTTTTCAAGCGCCGCGATTTTATCCATCATGGGTTTGACCAGATAGAAATCCCGCTGGCAGGTTTTACAGACGACCGCGTCAGGGTGTACTTCAGACTGACAATAGGGGCAATTCATCGCCGCGATCCGCTAATCAACAATCAGCGTGAATACAGTATTGGTCTCCCTGCCTTCCTGATCCATGACGGTGACCTTGATCTTGTGGCTGCCCGGCGGAACGCTGGCGTGCGTGAGGTTGATACCACTGGCGGAAATCGCCGATTTCAGCCTGGGCGTCAAATCCACGAGCGGTGACTTCAGATAGGTCACTTTGACCGAGGTGGGATCAATCTTGGCACCGCCGCGTCCTTCAAAGCCCACTTTGAAATTGAAGGGCGCCTTGACGGCCGCGTCGGGCTCCGGTGACGTCATCTTCACGCTGGGGCCCCGTGAGATTCCACGTGTTGCAATGGTTCCCGCAGCATCCGGAAGCGCCGCCTCCTGTGCCGTGATCAGGGATTGCTGCGCCGTCGCCGCGGGCGCGCACACCATGAGCGCTGCGATCAGCAGAAAGAAATGACGAAAAAACCCCATGTGGCTTCCCCCGGGAAACAGATGCTTAGTCGCCCATCCGAACGAACGGTGCCCGGAATAGTGGGTGGGCGTAGACGTACTTTAGTATGCCAGCGTTCTTCATGCCACCGTTGTCGATTTCGTTCATCATCGTTTCGTTCATCATCGTTTCGTTCATCATCGCCTCGCTGCGTATGTCCTGCTGGGGTCACGGTAAACTTCTGGCACAAACCGTTTACCGGAGCTATTCCAGCATGAGCGCGATCATGAATTTCCTGTGGTTCATTTTGGGCGGCGTTTTCATGGGACTGGCGTGGTGGCTGGCGGGTCTGCTGTGCTTTCTGTCAATCGTCGGGATTCCGTGGGGCAAGGCTTGTTTTGTCATTGGCCAGTTCTCCTTCTTCCCCTTTGGCAAGGAGGCAGTCAGCCGGCGCGACCTGCACGGCAGGCACGATATCGGGACCGGCGGCTTTGGTACGCTTGGCAACGTTGTCTGGTTCATCTTCGCCGGCATCTGGCTCGCCATCGGGCACGTCGTCTGGGCGGTCGGTTGCTTTGTGACCATTATCGGGATCCCGTTTGGCATTCAGCACCTTAAACTGGCGGGAATCGCGCTTGCGCCGATTGGCATGACCGTTGTCGACAAGGATGTCGCGTCGGCGGCGCGCCGGCGCGAGGCCGAAGCAACCGTATCCCGGGCACGGTCGCGGGACTGAATCCGGGCGGCAGGCACAACCTAATTTCCACTTGAGAGTGATATGGACGCACCCATTGCATTGACCGAACTTCCGCACAACACCCTGTTCAAGGCTGGTGATGTCTTCGTGCTTTTTGGCGAATTGTTTGGCCGCGGCTACGCCAACGGCCTGGTCAACGAAGCGCGCAAGGCGGGGATGCAAATCATTGGCATCACGGTGGGACGTCGTGATGAAAACAATGCGCTCAGGGCGCTGACCGCGGAGGAGTTGGCGATCGCCGAGACCAATCTCGGCGGCAAAATCGTGAACGTGCCCCTGATGGCCGGGTTTGACCTGGACTCGCCCGCTGGCGAACCGACACCGACGGATCTCATCGGCAAGCTGACGCTCAACGACTGGCAGGACGCAAAGCTTGACTGGCCCTACCTGGAAAAGTGCCGCCAGATCGGTGTGAGCAGGTTTCGGGAAGGCACCGCGCGGGCGATGGCGCAAATCGACGGGATGATTCCCGCGGGCCGCAACGTGTACTTTGCGCACACCATGGCAGGCGGCATACCGCGCGCCAAGATTTTCCTGGCGATTGCCAATCGGATCTACAAAGGCCGTGGTGATCGTTTCGTATCATCGAGCGTCTTGCTTGACAGCGATCTCGGCAAACTGATTCTGCAGAATTTTGACGAAGTCACCGCCGACACTTTCCAGCATCTTATTGAGGGCAGCGCCGCGATTCGCTCGCGCGTGGAGTCCTCGGGCGGTCAGGTGCGCTACTCGGCCTATGGTTACCATGGGACGGAAATCCTGATTGACGGTCGCTATCAGTGGCAAACCTACACAAGCTACACCCAGGGATACGCGAAAATGCGCCTTGAGCGCATCGCCATGGCGCACTGGCAGCAGGGCATCAAGTCCACCGTGTTCAACTGTCCTGAAATCCGCACCAATTCGTCGGATATTTTTGTCGGTGTCGAGCTTCCGCTGATTGCACTGCTGGCGGCGCTGCGCAAGGAAAATGGCGGGTCCTGGGCCCAGGCGCAGTGGGATGCGAGTCAGGCGTTGCTGCAGGACGGAACCACCCTGGAGTCGGTGCTGCAGAAGGTCGAGGGGTTCCAGCACAGCGATATCGCCAGGGGATTCCGCAATTTTGCCGCCTGGCCGATGCCCAACAGCGCAGCGCTTGCGGACATCATGATCGGGACGTCTGACGAAATCGTGCAACTCCACAAAGAGCGCAAGGCGCTGATCACCGATTTGCTCAGCGGATTGGTGCTAGAGGCGACAGGGCCACTGATTTTCGGCGAAATGTCCGATCCGGCCGGACCGGTACTCTGGCTCAATCACGACATCATTGCCCGCGAACTCAACCGCGCACACGCCTGAGCGCGTGCGCCGTCCTTGACACTCTGTAAGCCGGCGATTAATTTCTGACTCCAAAATGATAAGCAAGGGGGACACGATGGCAGCGGGCGCAATTGAACAATTTGATCTTGTAGTCGTGGGCTGTGGTGTGGCGGGCCTGTCTGCCGCCGTCACGGCGCTCGAAGAGGGTGCCAGGGTTGCCATCCTGGAAAGATCCGGTGTCGAGGATCGTGGTGGCCAGACGCGCTGGACCGAAGCGGCGATGCGCATGAAGAGCGAGCACGAGGTTTCCGACGACTTCGAACATCATTTCGCCGAGAACTCCGGGCATTACCTTGATCCTGAACTGATCAGCGAGGCCGCGGGCGACTACGAAAACTGGTCCTCGATCGTCAAGGTGCTTAACTTCACGGACCCTGAGCTGATTTCCACGCTGTCAGAGAGGGCGGGACCGACACTCCAGTGGCTCAAGAGCCATGGCGTGCGGTTTGACTTTCAGCCGGGCTATTTCATCACCACGTGCACGACACGGTTGTCGCCCATTGGCGGGGGTCTGGCCATTGTCGAAGCCCTGGCTGCGGCCGCCGAGAAAAAGGGTGCGCACTTTTTTTACAAGACCACCGCACGCAAGCTCCTGCAGGACGAGTCGGGCGCGGTCAATGGCCTGGAGGCCGTCGGGCCTGGCAACCGTGTGGTGCGCTTTCAGGCACCGGCTGTCGTGCTGGCCAGTGGCGGCTTCGAGGGTAACTCGGAAATGCTGACACATTACCTTGGCACTGACGCCCGCTACCTGCGGCCGGTGGCGCGCGGCGGCTATTACAACAAAGGCGAGGGAATCCGCATGGCGCTCGCGGTGGGTGCCGCACCCGCCGGGGACTATGGGCAAATCCACGCAGAGCCGCTTGATCCGCGTTCTGGCGCTCCCGAGCCGATTGTGCTGGTCTTCAACTATGGCATTCTCGTCAACCGGAATGCCGTGCGCTTTATCAATGAGGCGCCGAGCACGGTGGATGCGACCTACGAAAGCATCACGCGGCGGATACTCAAAGAACCCGAGGGCATCGCCTGGGCTATCTTCGATGCACGGATCGATGACGTTCCCAACTGGAAGCGCTCGGTGCGGTCGGACCAGCCTCCGGTCAGTGCTTCGACGCTGAGCGACCTGGCGGGCAAACTCGGGCTGGATGCCGCAAGCCTCCAATCAACCGTGGATACCTATAACGCGGCTTGCCGCGAGGGCCACTTTGACCCACTCGCTGTCGACGGTCTTGCGACCGCCCCGGGGTATCTGCCAGCCAAGTCAAACTGGGCACGCCCGATCGATCGGGCACCGTACTTTGCCTACCCGATCATTTGCGGGAATTGTTTCACGTTTGGCGGGATCAAAGTCAACGCGCGCAGTCAGGTTGTCAATGCGGATGGCGATCCGATCCCGGGCCTGTATGCCGCCGGTGAAATGACCGGCCTCTACTACGGCACCTACACGGGTGCCACGTCGGTATTGCGCGGTGCGGTCTACGGAAGAATCGCCGGGCGTTCGGCATTAGGTCGAGCTTAGCGTGCGCGCGTTGCGAAGACACAGGGGTTTCAGGTACAAACACTATTTGCGGGAGGCCTCTCAATGATTTACGAACTGCGCATTTATCACGCGATGCCGGGCCGACTGCCCGCGCTGGTGGATCGGTTCGCCAAGCACACCCTGGCGATCTGGAAAAAACACGATATCCGCCCGGTTGGATTTTGGACCGTGGATATCGGCGAAAATACGAATGACTTGTATTACATGCTCGAATGGGATGACATGGCCCATCGCGATCGGGCGAGCGCTTCCTTCACTGCCGACAAAAAATGGATCGCAGCCCGGGCCCTGACGGAGCAAGATGGCCCGCTGATATCCGGCGTATCGCGCACGATTCTCAAACCGACTGAATATTCCGCTCTGAAGTAGTCGTGTATTAGTTGTGCCCACCGCGCGACGCTGATCGACTTATACTGGTTGGTTTTCCAAGTATCCTGACGCGAGTATCACCGTGCCATTGCCAGCCAGCATCGAACGAGAGGAATTACACCAGCGCCAGATCACTATGCGCGCTTTTCGCCGCGCGGATGGTCTGTTTGACGTGGAGGCACGTCTGGTCGACACCAAAACGGTGCCATTTGTCGGCCCACTGTCCGCGGTGCCGCTGGCGGCGGGCGACCCGATCCACGATCTCTGGATCCGGCTTGTGATTGACCTCGGGTCTGTGATTCACGAGGCGGTTGCCGTGTCGGATTCGACGCCCTTCGCCGTCTGCAAGGAAGCCTCGGAAACGCTCTCGGTTTTGAAAGGCGTCAAAATCGGCAAGGGCTGGAACCGCGTCATTCGTGAACGACTGGGTGGCCGGGCCAGTTGTACGCATCTGGTTGAACTACTGAGTCCGATGGCGACGACCGCCTACCAGACGCTTTGGCCCTTCACCCGGGGACGTCCTGAAAAACTTGATGCGCTTGGTCGTCCCGTCAAAATTGACACGTGTTATGCGTACGCCAGCGACCGCGAGGTCGTCATGAAGATGTGGCCGATTCATTACGATGGACCGAAATGACCCTGTTCATGCGACCATCGGATACGCAGGAAATGCGTCGTACGAGTCGTGCAGTACGGGTGGCTGTCGCCGTGCTGCTGCTGGTTCTGTTGGGCAACGCGATCGTCGCCACCTACGGTTTGCGCTCCAGCAGCCTGGCGCAGCGCCAGTCGCAGATCGAAAACCTTTCGCTCGTGCTGTCCGAACACGCCTCCCAGACGCTGTATTCCGCAAACACAGCGCTTGACAGTATTGTGTCGCTGGTCAACGCCGCCCGCCTGCAGACGGAGCCGCAGTTCCGCGCCTTTGCAGCGCGCCCCGAGCAATTCGAGTTGCTTGCCAGCAAGACCCGCGCAAATCCAATCCTCGATGTGGCGACGCTTGTCGGTGCCGAAGGCAAGGTCATCAATTTTTCCCGATCCTATCCGCCGCCCGACATCGACCTGTCTGACCGGGATTACTTCCGGCACTTCTTGCGGACCCGTTCCCCGAACACGTTCTTCAGCGTTCCAGTGCAAAACAAGGGTACCGGGCGATGGGTGTTCTACCTCGCGCGTTCGATCAACAATGAGCAGGGCGATTTTCTCGGGGCCGCGCTGGTCGGTGTGTCGGCCGAGGTATTTTCAGAGTTTTACGCACGCCTGGGCGCCAGCCTCGGCCCCGGTTCTACCTTGCTGCTTTACAGAAATGACTTCACGCTGATGACGCGATGGCCTTTTGTGGCCACCCAGGTGGGTTCGCGCAACATGGAAGGCGGCGTCAGCATTGCGTTGGACCGCGCAGCAGGCAGCGGGCGGGCGGTCTTCACCTCGCGCCCCCGTATGATCGACCCGGGCGTCAGCGTTGAGCGCATGATCTCTGCCCGGCCGGTGGCGGGATATCCTTTCGTGGTTGGGGTCGTCGCCACCGCAACCCTCTATGAGTGGGACTGGATACGCAACTCCGGCGGAATCTGGCTGGCGACGATCGTCAGCGTAGCGATCCTGCTGTTCGGGGCAAGCAAACTGATTTCGTTCCAACGCAGCGCGGCGCGCATGCGCTACCTTGCTGATCACGATGCGCTCACCGGATTGCCCAACCGGATGCTGTTCGAGGATCGTCTGACGCATGCCCTGGCCGACGCGCGCCGCAACAAGACCCAGTGCGCGCTGATTTTTGTGGATCTCGATCACTTCAAGATCATCAACGACACCTACGGGCATGCCGTCGGGGATAGCGTCCTGCGTGCGGTTGCCCTGAGGCTCAGTTCCTGCGTGCGGGATTCCGATACCATCGGACGGGTGGGCGGCGACGAGTTCGTGATGCTGCTGCCCGACATCGCTGGCGAGAAAGGGGCGGCGCTGGTGGCCGACAAGGCGCGTCTGGCGCTTGCCGACGGTATGGTTGTCGAGGGTCATTCGATTTCTGTTTCGTGCAGCATGGGGATCGCGATCTACCCGCAGCATGGCCGAACGCTTTCAGACCTGACCAACAGCGCCGACACGGCGATGTATGAAGCCAAGGCCAACGGGCGAGATACCGTGCGCGTTTTCGGAAAGGCCCCG
>JADZBO010000209.1 GCA_020851995.1 Burkholderiaceae bacterium | reverse complement strand
TTTTTCGCGAAGGCTGCAGGCACCCGCTGATTGCCCCGTGGAACAGCTATCCCACAGCCGACGGGCGGATTGTCGTCTGCACCACGACCAACGAGCACTGGAAGCGCATCGCCAACCTGATGGGATTTGCTGAGCTTGCGGAAGATCCGCGTTTTGCGCTGATGCCCGATCGGGTTGCACATATCGATGAAGTTGATGCGCACATTTCCCGCTGGACAACCGCCCGGTCGACCGCGCAGGCACTGGAATTGTTGGCCGGCATCGCAATTCCATCCGGCGAAATCGCGACAATCCCGGACATGATCGCAGCGCAGCGCACGCAGGGACATATTCGCGAGGTGCCGACAAACAGCGGTGCTCCACTGATTTACCCGGCACCCATCGTCGACCTTGACTTCGCACCCGAACACGCAGCGCCGCGCCCCTCGCCCGTGACACCTGCCGGAAATGGCAAACCGCTCGACGGTATCCGGGTCATCGAGATTGGCCCTTACACCGCCGGTCCGTTCACGGGGAGGCTGCTGGCGTCGCTTGGCGCCGAGGTCATCAAGATCGAACCCCCCGAAGGCGAGGTTTCGCGCAAGTGGACGCCGAGCTTTGGCGGGCTCAGCGGTTACTACCACAACTACAACGCGGGCAAGAAATGCCTGCGCCTTGATCTTCGGAACGAGGCGCAGGCCAACCGACTGTGGTCCTTGCTGGAAGGCTCGCAGGTCGTGATTCAGAATCTCAGCCCGGGGGCATTGGCGCGCGCTGGTTTTGGCTACGACGCAGTGCGCGCGCGGGTACCAGGAATCGTCTATTGCTCGATTTCAGGATTTGGCGCGATTGCCAGCCCCCGACCCGCAGTCGACACAATCGTCCAGGCCGCAAGCGGGATCATGGCGCTGGTCGGCAACGACGCCTGCACGCGCGAGGAAATGTTGCTGAAGTCGGGCATTTCGGTTGCGGATCTGATCGCGGCCAACCAATCCGCCTTGTCGATCGTCACGGCACTCACGCACCGCGATAAAAGCGGCCAAGGGTGCCACATAGACACTTCCATGCTACGCGCACTGGCCTGGCTGACGCAGCTGGAATGGAACGGAGCTCCCGCTGATCGAACGGACGCCACGATGGTGCACTGCTCCGATGGATATGTCTATTCACCGGCCTGCGATGCCGCCCGGAAACTGGCTGATTCAGAACAGACCGCAGGCATGACACGCGCGCAGGTCGTGACAGAACTCGCCGCCGCAGGCGTTGAGGCCACGCCGGTCATGGAGCCAAGCGAAGTGATATCGGCGCACCGGATGGAACGACGCATGATGCTGACCTGGCCGCCATTCGGCGACACCTGGGTCCCCATCCTGTCGTCACCTCTCCGCTGGTCCGCCCGCATGCCAATTTCAACCGCATGCGTCGATCTCGACGCGATATCCAGGCCGGATGCACCCGGCAGCGGACTTGCCTGACAAGAAGGGGATGAGCAGAGTGAATCGGGTGAATGAATTACGTGCGCTTTCCGATACCCGTGCTGTCAGGATCGGCAGTCGCATCGGAGTCTCGATCTGCGCGGATCTGCTGCGCGACGCCGGGGCAGTCGTGCAGACGGCGCGCCCTTCGAATGAAGTCGAATTGCGCGCGGCGCTTCTACATGCCGACATCGCGATCACTTCTTCCGATGTGGATCCCGCATGGATCGGCAGCGCGCTGGGGGCTATCACCCAGGCAAATCCGCGCATGATCACGGTCGACATCACCGGCGCGGGCACATTCGGCCCGCTCGCAGGCCTCGCACTCACAGACCTTCAAGTGCAGGCGATGTGCGGACTGATGGATTCGACGGGTGTCACCGGCGGTCCACCCACAGCCATTGGCTTTCCAGTCGTCGAAGTGTCCGCTGGCATCTACGGCGCCATCGGCGCCGCAACCGCCCTGCTTGCGCGTGACCGCGACGGCATCGGTCAGGCTGTCGACGTCGCACTCTACGATTGCGCAGTCAATGCGCTGACAACTTTTCTACCCAAAGCCCTGGCGGGCGGATCAGCATCCCGCATCGGCAACCGTCATCCGCTCGGTGCGCCATGGAACACCTACCCGACCCGCGATGGCTGGGCACTCATCTGTGCCGTTTCGGAAGACCAGTGGGCGCGACTTTCCGGGATGATCGGGCCTGCGCTCGCCCTCGATACGCGCTTTCGGGTGGTAGCCGATCGCGTGGCGCACGTGGACGAGTTGGATGCCCTGGTGTCGGCTTGGACCTCGTCCTTCTCGACACTTGATCTGCTTGCCCGCTGCGAACAGTTCAATATTCCCTGCGCACCGATCATTCGCGTCGAAGATCTCCCCAACGATCCAAACATCGTGCACCGTGAAATGATCCATGACCCAGTCGCTGATCCCGGCTGCGCGACGATGGCGACACGCACGCCGGGAGTGCCGTTCAAGATGCGAACCGGCCGAGCCGTCAACGGCCCACGCATCGCGCCCCAATCGTCAACTGCCACTTCGGACAGTTCGTCGACGTCCGGACGCCCCGGCCACAAGCCTGTGCTGCGTGGGGTTCGCGTCGTCGAGGTGGGTCAGTACACCACTGCGCCACTCGTTGCGAAGAACCTCGCTGCACTTGGAGCGGAAGTCATCAAGGTCGAACCGGCAGAGGGCGATGCCACGCGCTTCTGGAAACCGGGCCAAGGCGACATGGGCTACTTTTTCGCCATGACCAACACCGACAAGTCGGTTGTCACCGTCGACCTGAAAGACCCCTCGGGTCGAGACCAGTTCTGCGCGCTACTGCGCGGCGCCGATGTACTGGTCGAAAACATGCGTCCAGGCGCGCTCGAGCGTCTGTTGGGCGCTGGTGCCGCACCTGTGGAGCTGAACCCTGCGCTGATACATTGCGCGATCTCCGGATTTGGCGTGGACTCAGCCTACCCCGGCCGCCCTGCTTTTGACACGATCGCACAGGCAATGTGCGGCATGATGGACTTGACGCGCGCCGGCGGCGTTCCGACCAAAGCCGGCATCTCTGCGGCGGACATTCTGGGCGGGCAGGTCGCGCTCTTCGCAATTCTCTGCAGCCTGCGCGATGGCAAAGGCCCGATTCATTCTGGGGCGAGCGTGGATCTGGCCATGCAGGATGTCGGTGTGTGGGCGACCTATCCGGCCTGGTCGGGTCAGATCACACGCGGCGACCACCTCATCGTGACATGCCCGGAGGCCGACTATGTCGCGGAGGCGCCGGCAACCGTGCTTGCAGCATGGGCACAACAATCGGGGCTCGAAGTGCTCGACGGCTGCGCGCCTTGCCAGCGCCCGGCCAGCGAACTCGCGGGCGGACTGGACGCGGCGGGAGTCTCACTGATGCGGATTCGACCGATCGCCGATGTGTTGAGTCAACCGCATTTCATCGCCAGATGCCTGACTTCAGGTCGCGATACTGCGGGAACATTCTGGCCACTGGTCAACGCGCCCTACCGGTTGCGGCTCACACCGGCGATCAGCCAGATCGTGCCTGGTGCACTCGGTGCGGATAACGCGCGAGTGTTCGGCATTCGGAACAAATGACTCCCCTTGCCGTGGCACTACATCACTTCACGGTGCAGTGGCAATACGTCACGCGGGTTTCAATGACGCATCGTTCGTGATACTCTGGACTGCGCGTGGGTGGAAAGTGTCGCCTCCGTTCGCAATGCCGGACACTGACGGCACAGATAACGATAATCCTGCAAAGCGGGGGGACAATGAACACAAAACTTTTTTCGCCATTCAGGCTGCGCGATCTCGACATCCCGAATCGCATCATGGTGTCCCCGATGGGGCAGTATTCCGCTGTTGACGGCTGCGTCGGCGACTGGCACATGATGCATCTCGGCAATATGGCGATATCAGGCGCCGGAATGCTCGTGATTGAAGCGACCGCGATCAATCCCGTCGCCCGTCTGAGCCATGGAGACTGTGGCTTATGGAACGACGCGCAGGAGGCCGCGCTTGCGCCGATCCTCGAATTCTGTCGTCGCGTCGGTGGTGCACGTATCGGCATGCAGCTTTGGCATGCGGGACGCAAAAGTTCAGTCACTGTCGCCTGGGAGCGCCAGCAGGCAATTCCTCCCGAAGCCGGCGGATGGACGCCGCTTGGCGCCGATGACCGCCCCTATCCACGACGCAATACGCCGAAAGCGATGGACGCGGATGACAGGCAGCGCATCCTGCAGGACTATGTCGACGCGACGGAGCGCGCCAACAGACTCGGCATCGAGTTTCTCGAACTGCATTGCGCGCACGGTTACCTGTTGCACAACTTCCTGTCGCCATTGACGAATAACCGTACGGACGAATTTGGCGGAAGTCTGGAAAACCGGATGCGCTTTCCGCTGGAGGTGTTCGCTGCAATCCGGCGTGCGTGGCCCGAGCACAAACCGATGGGTGCGAGGATTTCTTCAATCGACTGGGCCTCCGGCGGCTGGACCATCGAGGACAGCGTCGCGTTCACCAAGGCGCTGCAAGCGCTGGGCTGCGATTACGTAACCGCGTCAAGTGGTGGTGCCGTGCCCGAACAGGCCATCACCGTCGAACCGGGTTACCAGGTTCCGTTTGCCGAGCGGATCCGCCGCGAGACCGGCATCTGCACGGCAGCGGTCGGGCTCATCACCGAGCCCAGACAGGCAGAGGACATCCTTCAGAAAGGCCAGGCCGACATCATTGCCCTGGGCCGCCGCATGCTTTGGGATCCGCGCTGGCCCTGGCACGCGGCGTCTGAACTCGGCGAGGAATTCTTCTATCCGAAGCAGTACGAGCGCTCGCATCCTTCGATGCAGGGTGGCGATTTCCTCGCCCCGGCGCGCAACAAGTAACTGCACTGCGAATTCGCCCGCCGAAGGCGGGCCGCACGCACTCACCCTTGATCCACGAGGAACGCAAGTCATGAGCGATACAGAATACAAGGACATACTTTACGAAGAACGCGACGGCGTCGCGACCATTACGTTCAATCGCCCGGAAGTTCTCAACGCATTTCGCATGGGAACCTACGAGGAAGTCACCGACGCGATCCATCGTGCAGGCTGGAACAAGTCGGTGGGCGTCATCGTGCTGACGGGTCTCGGCCGTGCCTTTGGCGTGGGTGGGGACAGCAGCGACAAGAAATCGGCCCGTGCAGGGCGGGGCACGCTCGGCGTGCCGATCGAAGCGCTGCATGCGGCAATCCGTGACGTGCCTAAGCCGGTGATTGCCAAGGTGCGCGGCTACGCGATCGGCGGGGGCAACGTGCTGGTCACGCTTTGCGATCTGACCATCGCATCCGACAACGCCATGTTCGGACAGGTTGGCCCGAAGGTCGGTTCAGTCGATCCTGGCTACGGCACCGCCTACCTTGCGCGCATCGTCGGCGAAAAGAAGGCCCGCGAAATCTGGTATCTGTGCCGCAAGTACACGGCCGCTGAAGCGCTGGCGATGGGCCTGATCAATAAGTTCGTCCCGGATGCCGAACTCGACGCCGAAGTGGACAAATGGTGTGCGGAAATCATGCAGATGAGCCCGACCGCCATCGCGATCGCAAAGCGCTCGTTCAATGCAGACAGCGAAAACATCCGCGGCATCGCAAACCTCGGGTTCCAGGCCGTGTCGCTCTTCTATGGCACAGACGAAGCCAAGGAAGGCGGCAATGCGTTCCGCGAAAAACGCAAACCACGATTCCGCGATTTTCAGAAATAGGCACGTGGGCATCGCCGTCCAGCGGTGCCTGCGCCCTCAAGAGACGGAGAACAGCCCGTGCAATTTCAGCTGAACAGTGAACAACGCGAGATCCAGGAAGCCGTGCGCCGCATGGTCGACCGGGAAATCAATCCGATCCTGGCCAAAAATGATCCGGATCGGCCACTGCCCAAGGACGACGTCAAGACCATCCTGCAGATATGCGCCACGCAAGGCCTGACCAGCGCACGGGTGCCCGAATCCGCAGGGGGCGCCGGCATGCCTGCCCTCACTTACGGCATCATGGTCGAGCAGTTGCCTCCTGTGGTGCTGTTCATGGTGATTGGTCAGGAAGTGACCGCGACCCGGATCTATTATGAAAGTACTCCGGAGCAAAAGGAGCGCTTCCTGCCTGACATCATTGCCGGGAGGCGCATTACCTGCACAGGGACCACGGAACCCGACGTGGGCTCCGATCCGCGCGGTGTGAAGACACGCGCTGAGGACGACGGCCCCGACCACTTCCGGGTCACCGGGCGCAAGATGTGGATTACGAATGCGAGCATCTGCGACCTGATCAATGTCACGGCTTCGGTCGGCAAGGATGCCAGGGGACTCGCCAGTATGATCCGCCTGATCGTCGATCGCGATGAATCCCCTTTCGAGGCACACGAAATCCCCACCCTTGGCTTGCGACAAGGGCATCTGGGCGAAGTGGCATTCGATCATTGCCGGGTACCCAAAGCCAATATGCTGGGCGAAGCCGGCGACGCGGCACGCGTGCTGACACTGACGTGGCTTGCGAACCGACCGATCATCGCGCTCTCTGCGGTTCACATGGCGCAACGCGCGCTTGATCTGGCGCTGCGCTACGCGGGCGAACGTCAGCAATTCGGCAAACTCATTGGCGGCCACCAACTGGTGCAAAAGCTGCTGGCGGACACAGCGATGGCGATCACTACCAGTCGCCTGCTCTGCTATCACGCGCTCGAATCAATCGACTCGGGCGAGCGCGCCAACCAGATTTCTGCCATGGCAAAACGCTATTCGCTTGAGGCCTGCCAGCGTGCGATCTCGATGGCGATGGAAGTGCATGGCGCCATGGGTATCAGCCGCGAACTCGGACTCGAACAACTGTTCCGCGATTGCAGGATGCTGCCCATCCCCGATGGCACCAACCAGATTCTGACGCTGATCGAGGGACGGGAACTGACGGGGATCCAGGCCTACAGGGCCTAGTGCAGAGTTCGACGCGAGTGCAGTGTTCAACGCGAGTGCGGTGCTGCGTCATCGCGCCAGCCGCTCTGCCCTGAGCAGCAAAGGCTGGCGCGCAGCGGGTCAACGTCCCTTGAACGTCGGCGAGCGTTTCTCGAGGAATGCGCCAATACCTTCGTTCTTGTCTTCAGTGCAATAGATGGCAGTCACCAGGAATCGTTCGAACTCCACCCCGGACGCCTGGTCCATCTGCATCCCCGTACGCACGGCCCGTTTGGCATAGGCCAGGCTCAGCGGTGCGCGCTGCTCGTACACCCTGACCATGTCGAGCGCGGTCTCAAGGGCCTTGCCCGCCGGCACAAGTCGCTCGATGAGGTTGATGCGATACGCTTCCTGCGCGTCGATCGGATTGCCCGAGAAAAGAATATCCAGCGCCTTGCCCATTCCCACGAGTCTGGGCAAGCGTTGCGTGCCGCCAGCGCCCGGCACGGTGCCAATCTTGGAGGATGTGAGCGCAAAGCTCGCACTGTCGCCCGCGACGCGGATGTCGCACGCCATGACGAATTCAAAGCCGCCTGTCATACAAAACCCTTCGATGGCGGCGATCACCGGCTTTTCGAGCTTTTCGATGGTGTCGTGCAGTCGCTCCCAGTGCTTGAGATACTCAACGCCATCCTTCGGGGACTTGACTTCCATGGCTTCGTTGAGATCCGCGCCCGAGGAGAAATACTTGTCTCCACCGGTCACGATAATGGCGCGAATCGTCGGATCGCCTTCAGCTTGCTCGGCAGCGGTGATCAGCTCGCCCATCAGCTCTTTGCTGAACGCATTCTTGCGGTTGGGCCGGTTCAGAGTAATTACAAGCGCCGCGCCCTGGCGCGACAGCGAGATCGTGTTGGTTGTCATGATCAGTTTCCGTGGTGGGTTATTTAGCGTCGCCAGTTTCGATCGGCACGCCCAGATAGGCTTCGATCACTTCGGGGGACTCGATGACGCTTTCGGGCAGCCCTTGCGCCAGTTCCATGCCGAAGTTCATTGCAAAGACGTAGTCGGACAGTTCGACAATCACGTGCACCAGATGTTCGATCATCACGATTGTCATGCCAGACTTGTGAATGCGACGCAACACGACCATGAGATCTTCGACTTCTTCATGCGTCAACCCGCCCATGACCTCATCGAGCAGCAACAGCCTCGGTCGGGTCGCCAGTGCCCGCGCAAGCTCAAGCTTTTTCTTGGCACCCAGCGTGAGGGCTCCGGCAAGCATGGAGGCTTGACCATCAAGGCCCACCAGTTTGAGCGGCCCGAGACTGTCCTCGCGCGCCTGCTCGAGCGTGCGATGGCGCCCATACTCCGAAAACAGCGCGCCGGCCATGACGTTCTCCAGCACGGACATCTCGGCAAAGGGCTGCGTGATCTGGAAGGTCCTCCCGATGCCGAGTCGCGCGATGCGGTAAGGCGGCATTCCGTGAATCGGGCGCCCCTCAAAGGTGATCGTGCCCGAAGTCGGCGCAAGGTAACCCGTGATGAGGTTCAACAGCGTGGTCTTGCCCGCGCCGTTCGCACCGATGATGCCAAGAAACTGACCCGGCTGAACAGAAAGCGTCAGATCGTTGATCGCTTTGATTCCGCCGAAGAACTTGCAGAGGCGGGAGACTTTAAGCATATCAGCCATGTGCGCCCCCGGACTGAACCTGATGCGTTGCGTCAGATGCGGCCGGATTACGGTCACGACGTGGTGCCAGGAATGATTCCTGGACCAGGCGCGACCCGCGTAGTTCCGCCGCCGACCCCTCAAGCGTGATCTCGCCATTGGCGAGCACGTAGCCGCGGTGCGCAATGGACAACGCAGCATGCACGTTCTGTTCTACGAACAGAATACTGACGCCCTGACTGGCCGTTTTGACGACGGCCTGATAAACGTCGCCGATGATCTTCGGCGCAAGACCCAGCGAAGGCTCGTCGAGCACCAGTAACTTGGGGCGCGCCATCAGGGCACGCCCAATGGCGAGCATTTGCTGTTCGCCGCCGGACATGAGGCCAGCCCGCTGCGTCAACCGGGCCTCGAGTTTCGGAAAGATTTGAAAAACCTCGCCCAGTGTGCGCGAACGCAACTCACGGGCGCGTGGCGAGTAGGACCCGAGCAGCAGATTTTCGCGCACCGTGAGATCCGGGAATACCTGTCTGCCCTCGGGCGCCAGGGCAATCCCCAAATCGACCCGGCGATGTGCCGAAACGTGATCGATGCGCTCACCGGCAAAACTGACATGCCCGGCCCAGGCAGGCAGAAGACCAGTCAGTACCCGGGTGGTGGTGGTCTTGCCGGCCCCGTTGGCGCCGATCATGCAGACGACCTCACCCTCGCGCACCGTGATCGACAGATCCTGCAGGACGGTCGATTCACCGTAACCCGCCCGTATATGGCTCAGTGAGAGCAATTCACTCATTGTCCGCCCTCCGGTCCGACCCGACGCTGGCTTTGGTTTGCGCCGGCCCGGGAAGCCGCCCAGCGATCGAGGCCGCCCCGAATACCGAGCGGCAGGTAGACCACACAGGCAACCAGCGCAATGCCAAAAAACAGCAGGCTGACGCCCTCCAGGGATCCGAACCATAAGCGGGTGGCTTCGCCAAGCGCCATGGTCGCAATCGTGCCCAGAATAGGACCGGAAAGCGTGTAGATCCCCCCGAGAATCGGCGCGATCTGCGACATTACGGTGGTGTGCAGGCTGAACGCGATCGCGGGATCCAGGTAACCGCCGTTCCAGGACGAAATCGCGCCGGCATAGGATGCCATCGCGCCAGAGATCGTCACGATCAGCATGCGGTAACGCATCGGATTGATACCGACCATTTGCGCCGCGCGCTCGTTGGCGCGCATGGCGCGGAACGCATAGTGGGAACGCGTGCGACTGAGCGCCCATGAGACAAGGGCTGCAATGACCGCCCCGGCGCTCGCCATGACGTAGACGGTCGTCGACCCCGGAAAGAGATCGGAGTTCAGGTAGACGCCCTGTGCCCCGCCGGTCAGCTCCGGCAACATGATCGCCAGCACACGAAATCCCTCCGACATCGCCAGCGTCGCGATGGCGAAGTAGATCCCCTTGAGGCGACCAGTAATCGATGCCAAACCCAGGCCGATCAACGCACCGCCCACGATTGCGCCAATGAGCGACGGAAAGAACGGTATGCCCAGCGAATTGGCCAGCAGAACAGCCGCGTAGGCACCCACACCCCAGAATCCCGAGTGTCCGAGCGAAATCAGGCCCGCCCCCGCCATCATGTTCCAGCTGATGGCGATCATGACCAGTGTGCAGGTGCGGAAAGCGGTGTCGGCAAGACCGGGGTGCCCCAGGAAGGGTACCGCCAGGGTGAAGATTGCCAAGGCAATTCCGAGGTAACGCAAGGTGGCTTCGAGTCGCATGCTGGTCAATGCTCCGTCTGTCCCGACAGACCACCGGGGCGCAGGATCAATAAGGAAATGATCAGCAGGAAGGCCACGCCCTCGGACCAACCAGCTCCCTCTGGAATGTAGTACGCGAAGCCCGTCTCCACCAACGCCAGCACAAACGCCCCGATGGCCATGCCGCCGATACTGCCCAAGCCGCCGAGAATCACGATCGCCAGTGCCTTGACGAGCATCGGGAACCCCATGAATGGCGTCACCGTGATGATGAAACTGACGATGACGCCCGTGGCGACACCCAGCGCCGAGCTCAGCGCGTAGGACATCGCATAGATGGCGCGCACGTTGACGCCCATCAGCGTGGCGGCATCCTCGTTCTGCGAAACCGCGCGCACGGCCCGTCCCGATTCGGTCCACTTAAGCCAGGCAATCAGCAGGCCGACGAGCAGCAATGCAACGACGCAACCGACGAGTCGGCCCACCGGGATAAAGACGTCGCCAAACGTCACCGCTGCCAGGGCGTACTCCGGCATCGTCGAGCGCGAATTGGCGGACCAGAGGATCACCGCGATGTGCTGAATCACCAGGCCGATGCCAAACGTCAGGAGAATCTGATTGATATGAGGCGCCGACAGCACCCGGCGTATCAGCGTGCTGAACAACAACCAACCCGCGGCAAAGCCGGCGAGGATGACGACCGGCATGGCGACCAGCGGATCAACGCCCCACAGCTTGAACATCCAGAAGGCGCCGTAAGCGCCGAGCATGATGAACTCGCCATGTGCGAAATTGATGATGCGCGACACGCCGAACGACAAGGCAAAGCCGATCGCCATCAATGTATAGAGCCCGCCCAGCAGGACGGAGTCAACCAGAAACTGGAATGCAAGGGTCATATGCCGAAGACTCGCACAAGCGCCGACCCGCACCCCGGGGGGCAGGCCGGCTTTGCCGCAAAACGTTCAAACGCCATTTACTGGGTGCACGATTGCAAGGTTGCGGTCGCGAGTCCCTTCGGATAAATCACTTTGCTGACAAACTTGTCGCCCTCCTTGACCTGCTGGAACACGACCATTTCGCCAAACGCCTGATGCGGCGTGATCTCGCTGGGCAGGAACTTGCTCGACAGGCCAAGCGGCGACTTGTAGTCCTGTTGTTCAAGCCACTCCTTGATCTTTTCCCGATCGAGAGATTTCGTCTGCTCGACCGCGAGCAACGCCAGAATCGTCGAGACGTAGTAACCAACGTCCAGAAACTCCGGCGCCCGGTTGTAGCGGGCCCGCCATGCAGCCTCCCAGTCGGCGGCTGAAGGCAGCAGCTTCGGCTCACGAGAATCGGCCGGCAACTTCAGTCCCGTCACCCAGGTCGTCACGCCAGTCCAGCACTGTTGCGCCTGACCAACCGCCTCCTGCCATTCAGGTAACTGTGCCTGCGCGGTACCAACCAGGTAAGGTACGCCTATCTTGGCGGTGTAGACCTGCTTGGCAAACTGCACAGCATCGGTCGTCTGCATCAGCGCATACAGGATGTCGGGCTTGGCGGCGCGGACTTTGATAATTGCCGAATTAAAGTCGGAGGCACCCTCGCGCACCAGTTCGCTCGCGACGATCTCGAAGCCCGCCTCTTTCATGTGCTTGCGCGCGTCGTCAATGTGGGCGCGGCCGTAGGCGCCGTCCGTGTAGACAAAGGCGACGCGCTTCTTGTTGCCCAGCGCCTCCTTGAGTGCCTTGGCGTTGTTGATGTGGTAGTAGTAGGCCCACGCGTACGTATGGAAGAAGTACGGATCGGTTCCAACCGCCTTTTCGACCGTGGTGCTCGAACCGCCCGGCATCAGCCAGATGGGACGTTCCTTGAACTTCTTCCAGGGCGGCACGGCTGCAGCGGCTACGTTTGAACCGTCAGGCCCGATCATGACGTTGATCTTTGCAGACTGGATGAATTCGTTGACGATCGACACCGTAATGGCGTTATCGGACTGAGTATCCGACACGAGGAGGTCGATTTTGCGACCGTCCACCGTATCGCCACGCACTGACTTCCAGACCGCGATCGCCTGCTCGACACCGCTCTTGGCCTGAATCCCGTACGCGACGTACTTGCCCGACAAGGATGCCGGCACGCCGATCTTGAGGGGTTCTTTTGTACCCTGCGCCTGCACTGTGGTGCCGAGGGCGCAAAGCGCCAGACCCGCCAGCAACGATTTGCAACCACTTCTCGTCATCATCTGCATTGCTCACTCCTTTTAACCGCGGGAAACCGAAACCCCGGATACGATCCGGAGAACGACGCCACCCCATGCAGGATGTCAGTCGCGATCCGGAATTTGCCCCTGAATATTTTTTTTATCGAGATAATTCTGTTCTAGCACGCGCGTCATTTAATGCGCAGCGTAGACGGGAAGATTGCACACAACGAGCACGAAGTCAACACGATTTACTTAGCGTTACCCAGTGTCCGAAAAACTGGTCTTCAGCGCGGGGGATGTCAAGGACGCACGATCACTTTGCCATGTGCCTCGCGATTCGTCAGCAAGCCAATGGCCCGGGCGCTCTCTTCAAGTGGAAAACTGTGACTGACGCAGGGCTTGAGCTTACCCTCGACGTACCACTGCAGAAGTTCCTCCACCGACTTGTTCAGCTTTTGTGGTTCATGCCAGCGGAAGTGGCGCAGCGACGAACCCATCGCCGAGCGGTTTTTGACCAACAACCGGTTGGCGGATATCTGCGGCACGCCCGCAACAAAACCCACCACCAGGATGCGGCCACCCCACCCGGTTGCCGAAAGCGCCGCGTCGAACAGTGCGCCGCCAACTGGGTCGAACACCACATCAGCGCCCTTGTCGTGCGTGAGTTCCATGACGCGGGCGGTCAGATCTTCTGTCGAATAGTTGATCAACGCATCGGCGCCGTGCGCCTGGGCGACGGCAAGCTTTTCCGGCGAACTTGCCGCGGCGATCACTCGCGCACCCATCGCCTTGCCAATTTCGACCGCAGTCAGGCCGACGCCGCCGGCCGCGCCAAGCACGAGCATCGTCTCGTCGGGTTCAAGCCGGCCAAGCCAGCGGATCGCAACATGACTCGACAGGTAAGACACGGGAAACGCGCCAGCCTCGTCAAACGACATGCTGTTTGGCATCCGGAAGGTCTCGGTCACTTTGGCGATCGCGTACTCAGCCAATCCACCGTAGGCCAGGATGGCCATCACGCGATCGCCCGGTGCAAATGCGGTGACGCCTGGCCCGCACTCAGCCACCACGCCGGCAGTCTCCAGACCTGGCGAAAACGGCAGCGCCGGCTTGGTCTGGTAACGGCCCGCGACCATGATGGAATCCGCGAAATTCACAGCGCTTGCCTCGACACGGATCAGCACCTCGCCATCGCCCGGCAATGGCTGATCAATGTGTTCAAGCGTCAACTGATCGATGCTGCCCCACGCACTACAGACTATTGCTCGCATATCCCCTGTCTCCCCGGCCACTCGTGCCCGATCCTGTGGGCACATTGTCATTATCAGCGCTGTCACGCGGCTCTGCGACGCAACACCTTGCCGGCGCGCGCACCGCTGGTCGCACCATCATGCCACGAGAGCGTGCCATTGACATAGACCCGCTCAATGCCCGCCGCGCTCAGCTTTGGTTCCTTGAAGGTCGCACGATCCGCGACGCGATCCGGGTCGAACACGACCAGATCGGCTGCGTAGCCCGGACGCACAAACCCCCGGTCGCCCAGACCGAAGCGCGAAGCCGAAAGACCAGACATCTTGTGCACCGCCATTTCCAGCGAGAACAGCTTGCGATCCCGGGTGTAATGACCGAGCACTCTGGGGAACGCCCCCCAGAGACGCGGATGCGGGAAGGTGTCGTGTGGCAATCCGTCGGAGCCGACCATGGTTTCCGGATAAGCGAGGATGCGCTCAACGTCGCCCTCGTCCATGATGAAGTAGATGGCACCGGCCGGTTGAAGCGACTGCAGCAGTGCCGTGAGTTCGCCGCCACGTTCCTGCAGCAATTCGTCCACATAGCGTCCGCTGGCCTCGGGCGCACTGTCAGACCAGGTGATCAGCGTTCGCGACGCCTGCTCGACCGCATCCTGACGCAGCACGGTCGAGGCAGCCACGTAGGGATAACAATCCAGGCAGACGTCGCCCTGCTTACGGGCGCGATCAACCAGCGCGAGGGTCTCGGCCGAGCGACCGAAGTTGGCCGATCCCATCACCTTATGGTGTGACAAGACCTGACGCACCCCCAGATCGTTTGCAATTGTCATGGCTTCCGTCATGGCGACGAGCACCTGGTCGCCCTCGTTGCGTAAATGCGACGCAATGAGCGCGTTGGTGCCGCGCAGCGGTTCGCAGACCGCACGCACTTCGTCGGCGGTCGCGGCCTGAGCGGGCGCGTAGTACATACCGGTCGAGAGGCCCAGCACGCCTGCCTCGAGCGCCTCGCGGACTAACGCCTGCATGGCCGCGACCTCGTCCGCAAGCGCGGGACGTCCGACGTCGTCCATACAAACGACACGCAAGGTGGTGTGGCCGATGAGCGAGGCGACATTGACAGCGGGAGGACTTGCGTCGAGCGCACCAAAATAGGACGCAAAGGTATCAAACTGGTGCACCGAGGGATCGGCGACCAGGTTCAGAGGAGGTATCGGATCGTGCGACCCGAGCGGCGAAAGACTGATACCGCAATTGCCGGTAATTACAGTCGTGACACCCTGGCTGACCTTGGGCTGCATGAGCGGGTCGGCAAGCAACAACCGATCGTCATGGGTATGCACATCGATGAACCCGGGAGCCACCACAAGGCCGCCAACCTCCACCACCTCGTCAGCACTGAAATGGTGCAGATCGCCGATGGCGAGAATCACGCCGTTGCGCACCGCAACATCCGCCTTCTGTCTGGCCTGCCCCGAGCCGTCAATCACGACCCCGCCACGCAGCAATAAATCGCATTTTTCCATTGTCAGAGCACCTGTAAAAAGCTGTGGTCACCGGAGGGTTTCGTGGTAGTCTACCATCGCGTCTGGAGTGGTCTGTCAGGCTTGGCGCAGCTAGTTCGTGGGGTGTCACCGCCCCGTTTTTCGCGGTTCGCAGTTATCCCGGCGAACCTGCAGATTTGTGTGAATTCATTGACCTGAAGGAATCGCAACATGTTGAAGAGAACTGCATTTCACCCCAGTCGCCTGGCGCGCAGTCTGACGCTCGGATTAGTCCTTGCGCTCGGCGCCGCAACGGCAGGCACCGCGATGGCGCAGGGCAAGACCATCAAATTCGTCCCCGAGGCGGATTTGCGCATCCTCGATCCGGTCTGGACCACCGCCTACATCACGCGCAACCATGGCTACATGGTCTACGACGTTCTGCTTGCAACCGATGCAGATTTCAAAGTCCAGCCGCAGATGGTCGACAAGTGGGAGATCAGTCCCGACAAACTCACCTACACGTTCACGCTGCGTGATGGCCTGAAGTTCCACGACGGCGCTCCGGTGCGGCCAGCGGACTGCATCGCCTCAATCCAGCGCTGGGCCAAACGCGACGTGCTTGGCCAGAAGCTTGGCGAAATGACCGAATCCTGGACGGCGGTTGACGACAAGACCTTCAAGCTCAAACTCAAGCAGCCCTTTGCGCTGACCCTCGAAGCGCTCGCCAAGCCTTCGTCGAACGTGCCTTTCATCATGCCTGAGCGCATCGCCAAGACCGATGCTTTCACGGCGATCACCGATGCCACCGGCTCCGGCCCCTTCAAATTCGTGAAAGACGAATGGGTGCCGGGCAGCAAGGTCGTGTATGTCAAGAACAACGACTACGTGCCGCGCAAAGAGGCGCCCTCCTGGGGAGCGGGCGGCAAGGTGGCCAAGGTTGATCGGGTCGAATGGATTTATATCCCCGATTCCGCGACGGCTGCCGCAGCCCTGAACACCGGCGAAGTCGACTGGTGGCAACAAGTGCCGGTCGACCTGGTGCCTTTGCTGCAAAAGAACAAGCAAATCAAGGTCGAGAGCGTCGATCCGCTGGGTTCGATTGGCGTCTTGCGCTTTAACCACCTTCAGGCTCCGTTCAATAACGTCAAGTTGCGTCAGGCCGTCCTGGCAGTGCTGGACCAGAAGGATTATGCGGTCGCGATCGCAGGCGACGAAAAGAACGGCAAGCCGTGCGCGTCGTTCTTCACCTGCGGCACGCCGATGGCCAACACGGCTGGCTCCGAAGCCCTGTCGGGCAAGCGCGATATTGAAAAGGCCAAGGCGCTGGTCAAGGAATCCGGCTACAAAGGCGAGAAGATCGTACTGATGTCTGCCACCGACCAGCCCATGGTCAGTTCACAGGCACTGGTCACACAGGAAATCCTGCGCAAAATCGGTCTGAATGTCGAACTCGCCGCCAGCGACTGGGGCACGCTGATTACGCGTCGCTCGTCCAAGGAGCCGGTCGACAAGAACGGCTGGAGCATCTTCCACACCTGGTTCGTCGGCCCCGACATGACCACCCCTGCGCTGAATTCACCGCTGCGCGGCAACGGCGAGACGGCCTGGTTTGGCTGGCCCACCGATCCGAAGCTTGAAGAGATGCGCACGGCCTGGTTCAATGCGCCGTCGGTTGAAGAGCAGAAGAAGATCGCTGAACAGATGCAGGTACAGGCGTTCCAATCGGTGCCCTACATCCCGACTGCCCAGTTCATTATCCCGACGGCATACCGCACCACGCTCTCCGGCGTGATCAACTCGCCCGTCACCTTCCTCTGGAACGTCGAGAAGAAGTAACCCCGCCTCACGCGCGCGCCTCGCCCAGGCGGGGTGCGCGTGCCTGTCGACTTTCGTTTCCAGTCATATGCTTCGATATCTCATCAAGCGCCTGCTCGCGACCATCCCCGTCATGGGCGTTGTCGCGCTGCTGGTCTTTTCCCTGCTCTACCTGAGTCCCGGCGATCCCGCGGCCGTGATTGCCGGCGATATCGCCACACCGGCCGACATCGCCCGAATCCGGGCCCAGTTGGGGCTGGATCAGCCCTACCTGGTGCGTTTCGGAAACTGGCTCTGGGCGCTCGCGCATGGTGACCTGGGGACATCGATTTTCACTTCTCTGCCAGTCTCGAAACTCATTTCCCAGCGGATCGAACCCACCCTTGCGCTGACGCTCTGCACGCTGATCGTAGCCGTGGGTCTGGCGATTCCTCTGGGCGTTCTCGCCGCCGCGCGCGCCGGTGGCTGGATCGACCGCATCGTGATGGCGATTTCGGTGATGGGGTTCTCGGTGCCCGTTTTTGTGATCGCCTACGGTTTGATTCTTCTGTTTTCCGTGCAACTTGAATGGCTTCCGGTGCAAGGCTACCGCAGCCTCTCCGAAGGCATCGGCCCTTTCCTCAGCCACATCGTGCTGCCCAGCACGGCGCTTGGCATTGTCTACATGGCCCTGATCGCCCGCATTACGCGTGCGACGATGCTGGACATCCTCTCACAGGACTATGTCCGCACTGCAACGGCCAAGGGCCTGTCGCGCAATACGGTGCTGATCCGCCACGCGCTCAAGAACGCTGCCGTGCCCATCGCCACGATCGTTGGCATCGGTGTGGCCGCGCTGATTGGCGGCGTGGTCGTGACCGAAACCGTGTTTGCGATTCCCGGTCTCGGACGGCTCACCGTCGACGCGATCCTGCGTCGCGATTATCCGATCATCCAGGGCGTCACACTGCTCTTTTCGGCTGTGTACGTCGTGGTCAACCTGCTCGTGGATCTGAGCTACTCGCTGTTCGATCCCCGGATTCGTTACTGACATGACTGGCACCGCAACCCTTCCCCCCACCGCCGCGTCCATGGCGAAACCAGGCGCATCCCCCACCTGGTTGCGCATGAAGGACGCGCTTCGACGACATCCGACCGCGATTGCCGGGTTTGTGGTGTTGCTGCTGATGGTGCTGATGGCCATTCTGGCACCCTACCTCGGCACCACCGACCCCCTGACTGTCGTTCCGACGCGGCGCCTGAAGCCACCCTCTGAACAGTTCTGGTTCGGCACGGACATGCTCGGCCGGGACATCTACAGCCGGGTCATCTATGGCGCCAGACCCTCACTGATCGTCGGCATCTCGGTTGCTGTGCTTGCGACAGGCATCGGCCTTGCCATCGGACTGGTCACGGGCTACCTGCGCTGGCTTGACGCCATCATGATGCGCGTCATGGACGGCCTGATGTCGATCCCGTCAGTTCTACTGGCGATCGCGCTGATTTCCCTGACCAAGGCCAGCCTCGAAAACGTCGTCATCGCCATCACGATCACTGAAATTCCACGCGTCGTTCGGCTGGTGCGATCCCTGGTGCTGACTCTGCGCGAGCAACCCTACGTGGAAGCCGCGATCGCGTCCGGTACCCGCCTGCCCGCGATTCTGATCCGGCATATTCTGCCCAACACGATCGCTCCCCTGCTGGTTCAGGCGACCTACATCTGTGCCTCCGCGATGATCACTGAAGCCATCCTGTCGTTCATTGGCGCGGGCACCCCCCCCAACATCCCCAGTTGGGGCAACATCATGGCCGAGGCACGCAGTCTGATTCAGGTTGCCCCCACAATCCTGCTGTTTCCCGGGATTTTCCTGTCGGCCACTGTGCTGTCGGTCAATTTGCTGGGCGACGGAATGCGCGACGCCCTGGATCCGCGACTGGCCAGGCGGATGTGATCATGAAATCGAACAACACTACTACGCCTCTGTTACGCGTCGAGGGCCTGCGCACGCAATTCCGTACCCGCGATGGCATCGTGCGCGCAGTCGACGGTGTGAGCTTTGACGTTCAGGCGGGTGAAACACTCGCGATCGTTGGCGAATCAGGATGCGGCAAAAGCGTCACCGCCATGTCAATCCTGCGACTGCTACCGATGCCACCCGCCCGGATCGTCGGCGGCAAGATCGAGTTCGAGGGTCGCGACCTGCTCGCGCTGTCCGAAGATGAAATGCGCGATGTCCGCGGCAACCTGATTTCGATGATCTTCCAGGAGCCAATGACCTCGCTGAACCCAGTGCTCACCATTGGCGATCAGGTGGCCGAGGCGCTGATGCTGCATCGCGGGCTGGATCGCAAGGCGGCGTTGGCGCGGGCGATCGAAATGCTCAACAAGGTGCAGATCCCCGAGGCCGCGCGCCGCATAGGCCAGTATCCGCACCAGTTGTCGGGCGGAATGCGCCAGCGTGTGATGATCGCCATGGCGCTGGCCTGTGATCCGCGACTGCTCATTGCCGACGAACCCACCACCGCGCTCGACGTCACCATCCAGGCACAGATCCTCGAACTGATGCGCAACCTGGGCCGCGAAACGGGAGCCTCGATCATTCTGATCACTCATGACCTCGGGGTAGTCGCCGAAATGGCGCAGCGCGTCGTGGTGATGTACGCAGGTCGCAAGGTCGAACAAGCCAGCGTCGAATCGCTGTTCGCGAACCCCAGGCATCCCTACACGGTTGGGTTGCTCGGATCGATGCCACACCTGGGCGGATCACTCAAAGAGGCCGAGGACGCTCCGCCCAAGCGACTGGTTGAAATTCCCGGCATGGTGCCCTCGCTGAAGGAGGACACGCCCGGCTGCCTTTTCGCGCCGCGCTGCCCGCGGGCGAGCGAGCGCTGTCGGAATGAGGTGCCGGCGCTGGCGGAATACGGCGTAAACCACCTCGCCGCGTGCTGGCATCCCGTCGAGCACTCCAACGAGCCCTCCGGCGATCCATCGACCCAGAAGATTGACTCAGGGAGCCGCGCATGACGACAGCGCGCGAGAATGCCGCCGCACTGCTTGAGGTGCGCGGGCTGTGCAAACACTTTCCAACCCAGCATGGCTGGCTGGGACGGACTCAGACCGTGCGGGCCGTGGACGGGGTGAATTTTTCGATTTCCGGGGGCGAAACTCTCGGCCTCGTGGGTGAATCGGGCTGCGGCAAATCGACGACCGGCAAGCTGATCCTGCGCCTGCAGGACCCAACGGCCGGCGAAGTCCTCTGGAATGGCCAACCCATTCACGATCTCTCGCAGTCAGCGCTGCGCCCCGTCCGCAGAGAGCTCCAGGCGGTTTTTCAGGATCCCTACGCATCGCTGAATCCACGCATCCGCGCGGCCGACATTGTTGCCGAACCCCTGCGCAATTACGAAGCCATGAGCGCTGGTCAGGCGAACGAGCGTGTGGCCGCGCTGTTCGAACGGGTAGGACTGCGTCCTGACCAGATGGTCAAATATCCATTCGAGTTCTCGGGCGGCCAGCGCCAGCGGCTGGGTATTGCACGCGCGCTCTCCGTGCAACCCAAGCTCATCGTCTGTGACGAGCCCGTATCGGCACTCGATGTGTCTGTTCAGGCGCAGGTGATCAACCTGCTGATGGATCTTCAGCAGCAGTTCAAGCTGTCGTACCTGTTCATCGCGCACGATCTTGCGGTCGTCGAACACATCAGTCATCGCGTGGCGGTGATGTACCTTGGCCGCATCGTCGAGATCGCGCCGAAGCGTACGATTTTCACGCGTCCGCAGCACCCCTACACGGAAGCGCTGCTTGATGCAGTCCCGGTGCCCGATCCGCTCGTGCGAAAGAACCGGCGCGTTCTCACGGGCGACGTTCCGAGCCCCATCAATCCGCCCTCCGGTTGCCATTTCCACACGCGCTGTCCTTACACCGAGGAACGTTGCCGGGTCGAATCGCCCGCCATGCGCCAAGTCGCACCAGGACAATTCGTCGCCTGCCACCTCCGGCAGCCTGTGTCGATTAAACACACCACGGATGTTTCAGCATGATGCACCTTGCCCGAGCAGTGGCGAACCCGCGCGCCGCATCGCCGGCCACGACGTACGGAGCCGCACGCGCAGCGGTCATGAGTCCGCAGGGTTTCAAGGCTGCCATGCTTGAAATCTCCAGTTGGCCCGGGTACGCGCCCACCCCGCTAGTCTCTCTCGATGGTCTGGCAAAGAGCCTCGGCCTTGCCGAACTGCGCTACAAGGACGAACGCGGTCGGTTTGGACTTGGCAGTTTCAAGGCGCTGGGTGGTGCCTACGCCGTCGCCAACGTCTTGCGCGACAGGGTGCGACAGGTGAGCGGGCTGTCCAACGTCACTTCGCGCCAATTGCTGTCGGGCCAACACGCTGAGGTCGTCAGCGCGACCACCGTGACATGCGCCACCGACGGCAACCACGGACGCTCGGTCGCCTGGGGGGCACAACTTTTTGGTTGCCGCTGCGTAATTTATGTTCACGAAACGGTCAGCCAGGGTCGGCGTGACGCCATTGCCCGCTACGGCGCTGAGGTGCTCGAGGTCAAGGGCAATTACGACGATGCGGTGCGGCACGCTGCTGCAACTGCGTCGGCCGAAGGGTGGACGGTGGTTTCCGACACGTCTTATCCTGGCTACCGCGACATCCCTCTGGACGTCATGCACGGCTACGGCGTGATGGCCGGCGAGGTGGAGCAGCAAATGCAAAATGCGCCTGCGCCGACTCATGTCATCGTTCAGGCCGGTGTGGGTGCCATGGCCTCGGCGATCTGCGCCAGCTTCTGGCTGCACTGGGGTCAGGAGCGGCCCCGTTTTGTCGTGGTCGAGCCCACGCTGGCGGATTGCATCTATCAAAGCGTCGAGCAAGGCAAGCGCGTGACCGTGCACGGTTCGCTCGACACGGTGATGGCAGGCCTGGCCTGCGGAGAAGTGTCTGAACTCGCCTGGGAAATTCTTCAGGGCGGCGTGAATGCCTGTGTCGCGGTCGATGACGCTTATGCGCTCGATGCCATGCGACGCCTGGCGCGCCCGGTCACAGGCGATGCGCCGATCGTCGCGGGCGAAACGGGTGGCGCGGGCCTCGCAGCGCTGCTCGCCGCTGTGGACCACCCCGAGATCCGGCGTACGCTGGCGCTGGATGAAACCTCCCGAGTGCTCATCATGGGCAGCGAAGGCGACACAGACCCCGTCATTTATCGGGAAATCGTTGGCACGGACGCTGCCGGAGTGCTTGGATGACTTCGCCAGATCTTCGCATCGATGGCGAGCGCCTGCTTGACAGCCTCGGGCGTCTCGCGCAGATCGGCATGACCAGCGAAGGCGCGTGTTGCCGGCTTGCGCTGACCGATGAAGATCGCGCAGGGCGGGATCTGGTGACCGGCTGGATGCGCGAGTCCGGACTTCAGGTTCACATCGATCCGATCGGTAACATTTTCGGCGTACGTCCCGGTCGTGAGAATCTTGCCGCGGTCATGACTGGCTCACATATTGACACTGTCCGAACCGGGGGCCGCTATGACGGCAATCTGGGCGTGCTGGGTGGCCTGGAAGTCGTTCGCACGCTGAATGCGGCAGGCGTGACGACCCGTCGCCCGCTGGTGGTCGCCGTGTTCACCAACGAAGAGGGCGCGCGGTTCCAGCCGGACATGCTCGGTTCGCTCGTATACGCGGGCGGGCTGACGCTGGACGACGCTTACGCCACACGCAGCGTCGACGGCAAACTGCTCGGCGAGGAGCTCGACCGCATCGGCTACCGCGGCGATGCCGCGATGCCCTTTTGCAGACCCGAAGCCTTCGTCGAGTTGCATATCGAGCAAGGTCCGGTGCTTGACATCGAGGGCGGGCTCATCGGCGCGGTTGGCGACCTGCAGGGGATTTCCTGGCAGGAGATCACCATTACCGGCCAATCAAACCACGCCGGCACCACGCCAATGCGCCTGCGTCATGATGCAGGTTACTGCGCCGGGGCCATCGCCCATTTCGTACGACAGATTGCACGCGACATGGGCGGATCACAGGTCGGCACCACCGGGGCGATCCAGTTGCACCCGAACCTGATCAACGTGATTGCGGCACGCGCCATGATCACGGTTGACCTGCGCAATACCGACGAAGATCTGCTGAAGGAGTCCGAAAGACGGCTCGACGCGTTCATTTCCGCGCTCGCGGACGAAGAAGGTGTCAGCATCAGTTCGCGTCGCCTGGCGCGCTTTGAGCCGGTGCGGTTCGATGCCCAGGTGACAGACCTCATCACCCGGACCGCCGCGCGACTTGGCATGGACTGCCGACCGATGACGTCGGGCGCGGGGCACGATGCGCAGATGATGGCCAGGCTCTGCCCGACCGCCATGATTTTCGTGCCGTCCGTCAAGGGCATCAGCCACAACCCGGCCGAGCATACCGACCCTGAGCACCTGACGGCAGGTGCCAACGTTCTTCTTCACACGTTAATGGATCTGACCGAGCGTTAGCGAAGTGTTCGACGCGGTCAGGCACTTAAAGCCGAGCCTTTTGGGCCATGGCGGCGTTGAACACTACACTGGGCGCACCACATGGCCGCACTGTTATTTCAAGGAACCATCGCATGACCCGAATCATTACCGTCGGCGCTGCCCAGCTTGGGCCGATCGCGCGCGCAGAATCCCGCAGCCAGGTCGTTGAACGCATGCTGTCGCTCATGCATCAGGCCAAAGGCAATGGTTGCGACATGGTCGTTTTTCCGGAGCTTGCGCTCACGACCTTCTTCCCGCGCTGGTATTTCGAGAGCCAGGAAGAGGTCGATGCATTCTTTGAGCGTGACATGCCCAGTGTCGAGACGCAACCGCTGTTCGATACCGCGCGCAAACTTCAGCTCGGATTCTATCTTGGGTACGCTGAACTTATCGAAGAGCAAGGCAGCCTGCGTCACTTCAATACGTCGATCGTCGTCGACCGCAACGGCAGTATCGTCGCGAAGTACCGCAAGATCCACTTGCCAGGCCACGATCAGCATGAACCGTGGCGCCGCTTTCAGCATCTGGAAAAACGCTACTTCGAAACCGGCAATCTCGGCTTCACGGCATTCCGGGCCAACTGGGGTGACGATGCGCAGGACGCCGCGCGTCAGGGCATCTTCGGCATGGCGATCTGTAACGATCGGCGCTGGTCCGAGACCTACAGGATTCTGGGGCTACAAGGCGTTGAAATGATCCTGATCGGCTACAACACGCCCGTTCACAATCCACCGGCGCCCGAGCACGATGCCCTGTCGCACTTTCATAATGAGTTGGTGATGCAGTCGGGTGCCTACCAGAACGGGACCTGGGTGGTGGGCGTCGCCAAGGCGGGCAACGAGGAAGGTGTCGAGCAGATCGGCAATTCAATCATCGTCGCGCCTTCCGGGGAGATCGTCGCCGCGTGCACCACGACGGGTGACGAACTCGCGATTGCGCGCTGCGACCTTGATCTCTGCAATTCCTACAAGACCACGACGTTCAATTTCGCCCGGCACCGTCAGCCCGAACAGTACGGGATGATTGTCGAACGCAAGGGCGCAATTCCACCGCCCTGACTGATGCGACCCGACTGACCGGCGCTACCTCGTCATCCCGCTTCATCGTCTCTTCCTTCGTGGTCTCTTCCTTCGTGGGTCGCATCGTGTTGCTCTGTGAGCGTCGATCTGACTTGCGCGTGCGCATGGAGCGGTCAAGGGTTACCCCTGCCGCTTGGATGCACGCTCGATTCCGGAAGGTTCCCGCACGCATTGTTGGACTCAGTCAGCCTTCGCGCCAGACGCTTTGGCAATCTTTCCCCAGCTTTCCGTTTCTCTTTGCATGAATGTGCGGAAGGCTTGCGGCGACGGCTGAATGAACGGCTCGACGCCGATCTTGCGCCACGATTCGATCACATCGGGCGACTGCGTGACCTTGACCAGCGCAGCATAGAGTTTGTCGACGATGGGCTTGGGCAGGTTGGGCGGCCCCATGATCGCAAACCAGTTGAAGGCGAGCAGGTTTGGCGCACCCTGCTCGACCGAGGTGGGCGTGTCGGGCAGCAGCACGGCACGCTGGGTGTTGGTCACCGCGATAGCGCGCAGCCGTCCCTCTTTGACCAGCGGCAACTGCGGCGAGATGTCGACCAGGATCCCGTCGACATGTCCGCCGACGACATCAGCAAGCGCCGGGCCTGCCCCTTTATATGGCACATGGACGACATCGCCAGGACTAGCGACTCCGCGCAACAATTCAATCGCCAGGTGCGGCAGCCCCCCGTTGCCTGAAGACGCGATGGTGACACGGCGCGTTTTGGACAAGGCGATCAGTTCCTGCAGATTCTTGGCCGGCACCGACGCGTTGACCGAGAGCATTTCGGGAGTCTGGGCCACAGTGGTGATCCCGGTGAGATCCTTCAGCGGATCGAACGGCATCTTCGCATACGTGGCCGGGCTGATGGCGAGTGGACTGGCACTGCCCAGTGTGATCGTATAGCCATCAGGCGGGGACTTGACCACATACTCGGTACCGATCAGCGCGTTGCTGCCAACCTTGTTCAGGATGACGACCGGCACACCCAGAATTTCGCCGAGTTTGGGTGCCAGAATGCGGGCCACCATGTCGTTGGAGCCGCCCGGCGGAAAGCCGACGACGACCGTGATCGGCTTGGATGGATATTCGTCGGCCTGCGCCGGACCGGCTCCCATTCCGATTACACAACACAGCGCCCCCAACGTGGCCAGAAAGCGGCCGCTTGCCCTGCTTCGATTCAGTCCCGACATATTGACCTCCGAATAACAAGTCGATTCAATCCCCTGCGGGATCCCTGTCCAGCTGTACTGCGATTCCCTCAAGCTCCGGGGAAACGGCCGGGTACCGCCGGATAACCAGCGGATCATGGCCGGGAATAATGTGCCGCGGCGAACCAGCCAATTTGCGCAGCGTGTCGTAGCCCTCGATCGCCTGACCCAAGTGGTAGACGAGATGAAAGACCCGGTTCTTTTCAAAATGCTCGTAATAGTGACTCGCGTCCGAGGCCAGTACGACCCACCCGCGCGCGGTATTGACACGCACAACCTGCATGCCGGCAGTGTGCCCGCCGACCTGGTGAAGGCTGACGCCGGGGGCGATCTCGGCATCCCCACGATGAAAGTCGATCCGGTCTTTGTAGACCAGGCGGATCAAACCGGTCACGTGGTCGACCTCAAAGCCACGATTCATCCGATCGCAGCACATGTGACGCCCGGTGGCAAAGGCCATCTCGTCGTCCTGCAGGTGGAACCGAGCATTTGGAAACGCATCGAAGGTGCCCACATGATCGTTGTGCATGTGGGTAATGACGATTTCCCGGATCTCCTCGGCGCGGATTCCCAACAACGCCAGTGCATCGACAGGTCGCCGCAGCAAGCTGCGGTTGCGCTTGAGCGCCATATCCTGATCAAACCCGGTATCCACCAGGATGAGGCGATCCGCGTTGCGGATCACCCAAACGTAATAGTCCATCGGCATCGGCACATCATGTGGATCGCCCCCCACGAAGTGATCCGGACGCCTGCCGTCCCGCGTGGCGTACTTCAGTGCGATGACCTCATAGGTCGGCAGAGCGAAGCTGGTGGTCATGATGGATTCCGGCGCCGGTTACCTGGAGGTCAGTTGCATCAGGCGACCCACGTTGTCGCAATCCTCGATCGCCTCGACCATCGCAGCCAGTTCCGCGGCGCGGGCCGCACCCAGCACAGGCGTTACAAGGCTGTCGAACTTGGCGCGCAGCTCCTGGTCATTCATCGGATTCTGGATCGATCCCTTCGGATAATCGACCTGGGATACATATTGCGTCCCGTCGTCCATTGTCATCGTGAGCAGGCAGGACACGCCGCGCGGCAGCGTGCTGTCGGTGGTGATTTCAAGCATATCGATCAGGCGCAGCAGGCCGGGCTCGTTCAGACGCGCGTCGTTATATTGCGCAAAGAGTGCCTGTCCGTCAGTCAATGCCACTGCGACCGAGTAGGGAAGGCTGACTTGTGCTTCGTGATAAGTTTGCGGGCGCTTGTTCAGGTGGTAAAGGGCCCAGTCCGGATGCCGCGCCATGTGCATCGACTTGATGCGCGACAAGTCGGGATTGTGTTTGCGGCGGATGTCGAGCGCACAATCGATTGCGTTATGGATCGGACGCGCGCACGAGTAGGGCTTGAACTCAATGTCCAGCGGGTAGGGGCGGTCCAGATCAGCCACCAGTTGTGCGGGATCGCTCTTGTCGGTGAACGCGGCGAGAAAGCCTCGCTCCCCCTCGAAGATGGTCGCCGCGCCCGTGAACCCGAGCCCCGCCATCGTCGCAGCCGTGACGCCGTTTCGGGCAGCGGGCCCCGGATTGAAGCGCTTTTGCATGGAGGGACCGTACATTTCCATCAGACCGGATGCCGATGCGCCCGCCAGTCCGAGCGCCGACACGATCTGGCCGATTTCGAGCCCCTGCAGCTTGGCTGCGGCGATGGTCGCGCCAAAGACACCGGTGGTCGGGGTCGTGTGGAATCCGCGATTACGCAGTGACGAGTTCGCCGCCTTGCTGAGGCGCTCCATCATTTCGCACCCGGCCGCCAGCGCCACGAGCAGGTCCTTGCCACTTGCGCCAACCTGCTCTGCCGTTGCGAGCGCAGCCGAGTAGACAGGGGGACTGAAGTGAAACAGCGCCAGTACGTCGATATCGTCAAGCTCAATACTGTGGGACGAAATGGCATTGGCAAAGGCCGCCTGCATTGCAGGCACTTTGCCAGACCCACCGATCAGCGTCGACTGCGGATGACCGCCTGCGATGGCTGCGAACTTGCGCGCCACCTCGCCGCTCTCACTCTGGCTGCCGGACACGGCGACGCCCAGATAGTCGAGCAACAGGCGCTTGACAGATTTCCGGTTGGCTGGCGTGAGCGCCGAATAATCGAACGCCGCGAAGTGCCCGGCGAGACGGTCGGCAAGGGTGTTGGTGCTGACGTAGGGCGTGTGACTCATGAATAATCCAGTAAAAATAGTCGATGATTGAGATTCAGAAAATTTGAAACAGCGGATGTGTCTGTCAGGTTTCGCGCATGCTTTTGCGAATTTCAGGATTAGCGATTAACGATTAACGATTAACGATTAACGCGTACGCGCGGGCCTATCAAAGTCTTTTTTTTGACGTCGGTCCGATCATGAGCGAGGTGCGGCAAGCAACGCGCGCAGCGGTGTGGTGTCGTCAAGCGTCTCAAGGCGATCAATCAGCGCGATCACGCGGTCGATATCGCTGTGACTCAGGCACGATTCCACGACGTTCCGGAACTTGTAAACGACATCAGCATGCGACAGCGGGTTCTCGGGGCTGCCGCGCCGGTTAAGGATCTCGTGTTCATAAGTTTGTCCGTCGCGCGTGGTGACCGAGACGCGCGCCGCATGGCGGAACGCCGGCCCCATTGCCTCGATTTCCGGATCGATACGGGCATCGATGCGGGTGATGAAATCCAGAATACGCGGGTCGGCAAGTCGATTTTCAGCGTACTGCGCGACAAACGCCATGCCATCAAACGCAATGACCGCGATCCCGTAGAACAGGTTCATCTGGGCTGCGGTCACACCTTGCGCCTTGTATTCCCAGGCGCAATGGGTGTAGGTCATGGCACTCATGCCGATCCGGACGCGGGCGACGTCATCGGGGGACAGATTTTGCTCGCGCAGGATGTGGGCAAACGCATCGAGCGCAGAGTGAATACTCGTCACGCAGGCATGGGGTTTGTATCCGACCTTGGCCGTCTCCCACACCGTCCCCAGGCCGTCTGTCAGACGCGCCGCGTTTGGTGTGTTGGAGTAGGAACTCAGGTAACCGCCATACCCCGCCTCCAGCACATCCGTGATCCCCGTGAAGTCACGCTGCGCCAGCAAGGCGGCATAGATGCCGCTTTGTGCCGCGCGGCCAGAATGGAAGCGCTTGACCATCGCGCCTTCCTGCGCCGCCATCAGACCACCGGCCTGCGAACCCACAATGCCCAGGGCGTGCTGCATATGATTGGCGTCAAGATTCAGCATTCTGCCAGCGGCGGCCGCAGCGACAAACACGCCGGAGGCCCCTTGCGGGTGAAAGCCGCGAAAGAACAGTCCCATGGTGGCCGCGTTGCCCACCCGGGTGCCGATTTCATACCCCGTGGTCATCGCGGTGAGCAATGTGCGCCCCGAGGCGCGTCCGGTCATTTCACCCAGATTGACAACGACTGGCGTGGCGATCGAACCCGCGTGAAGAATCGATTCCTTGTGAATATCGTCGAGTTCGAATGCATGTCCGGCCGTTGCGTTCACCAGAACGGCACCTGCGACCGAAGTCTTGCGGCCAGTACCAAAAATGGAAGCCACCGGTCGCGCGCCCTCCTCTTCGATCATTGCCTGTACCCGCTGCGTCCACGGAAGCGTGGCTCCAAACAGGCAGCAGCCGACACTGTCGAGAAAGCTCGTCTTCATGCGGGCAATGACTTCCGCCGGGATGGCATCAAACTGCACATCCGCGGCAAACTCCGCCAGCGCACGTGTGGCGCCGGGCAACAGCGATTCAGGGTGACTGTCCATGGTCAATCTACGACTCGGTTAGGTTGCGATGAGTTCATTGTTCCGTTGGTGCGAATTGAATTGAATCGAAGCGGCCGTAACCCGACGCGCATGTCAGACGCGCATCTCAGACGCGCACGAGGTAGCGGTCATTCAATCTTCGTGCCCGACGCCTTGATCAGTTCGCGCCAGCGTGCATATTCGGAGTACAGAAACGCCTTGGCGTCCTTGGAATCGCCGTTGATGACGCTCACACCCACGGCCTGCAGTTTCTCCTGCAGTTCGGGCATTTTGAGTACTTTGGACAAATTATCCTGAACGAAATCAACGACGCCTGGGGGTAAATTCGCCGGGCCGAGCACCATGTACCAGGTGGTCGAGAAATATCCTTTGACGCCCGCCTCCTCAATCGTCGGAATATTCGGTGCAATCGGCGAACGGGTCTTGCCCGACTGGCCCAACGCAACGACACGGCCTTCACGAATGTAGGAAAGGGTTTCCGAAATCGGCAACATGGTGACGTCGACCTGACCGGACATCACATCCACCAGCGCCGGCCCGCCGCCGCGGTAGGGAATATGCATGTAGCTCATGCCGGTCATATGTCGCAACACATCCATCGCCAGGTGCGATGAGCTCCCGTTGCCCGAACTCGCGAACCGGATCGCATCAGGCTTGGCCTTGCCCGCAGCCACCAGATCGGCAACGGTCTTGATCGGAAGCGTGGCATTGGCAAGCAGAACCAGCGGAGCCTCTCCGATCAGCGCGATCGGCGTGAAGTCTTCCAGCGTGAAGTTGACCTTCTTGTACAAGCTGGGATTGATGGCAATGCCCGGCGTGCTGAAAAGCAACGTGTAGCCATCCGGCTTGGCGGCCGCCGTCGCTGAAAACGCCAGATTGCCGCCGGCGCCCGTACGGTTCTCGATCACGAACTGATTGCCGGTCAGATCCGACAGTTTCTGCATGACGAGGCGAGCGACAATGTCGCCGCTACCGCCGGCCGGAAACCCAATCAGAACCTGTACCGGCCGAGTGGGATACCCCTGCGCGGCCGATGCGGCGACCAGACCAGCGCTCAGCAACGCAGCGGCCAGCAATTTTGACAACAGTTTCATGGCAATCTCCAATGCGGGGCGCTTACTGCACGTTGCGGTCGCCACGGCAGGCGCTCCCTTTGTCAATAAGTCGGCTCGAGGTCGAGTCGCACAGCAATACCGTCGAGAGCAACCGAGGCAGCCGGGTAACGCTGCATGACCAGCGGATCATGCCCGGGAATAATGTGGCGTATCGACGAGGCCAGTCGCTTGAGCGTCGCGTAGCCCTCAATCGCCTCACCCAGATTGAACATCGTGGTGAAGACCCGATTCTTCTCGAAATGCTCGTAGTAATGGCTGGTATCGGACGCCAGTACCACCCAGCCCCGGCCCGTATTGACGCGAACGCACTGCACGCCATGGGTGTGACCGCCAATCCGGTGGATCGAAATGCCGGGCGCGAGCTCGGCCTCTCCGTTGTAGAAACTGACGCGATCCTTGTAGACCATGCGCACCACGCCGCACACCTCGTCAACCTCGTAGCCGTGATTGAACTGCCGGTGCCGCATATGCCGGCCGGTGGCATAGGCCATCTCGTCATCCTGCAGGTGAAACTGGGCCACGGGAAAACTGTCGAACGTGCCGACATGATCGTAGTGCAGGTGCGTCAGAATCACGTTCTCGACCGCGTTCACGTCACAACCCAGGAGCGCCAGTCCCTCGGCCGGTGTGCGTAACAATGAGCGGCCGCGCTTTGCGGCCACTTCCGCGCCAAATCCCGTATCGACCACGATCGTGCGGTCTGCGTTACGGATGAGCCAGACGAAGTAATCCATCGCCATGGGCCCATCATGCGGATCACCGCCGATGAAATGTTGCTGTCGACGGGCCTCGCGTGTGGCGTACTTGATCGCATAGACCTCGTACTCGGGCAGACCAGTGGCCCCGGCGCTGGTTGTCTCTGTCATGTTGCCTTCCTTGTGGAGTGTTGATTGTCAATACCCAGTCCGACCATCCAGCCATCACGGATCGCTGCGAGAAAATCACCTGGTGCGTTACAGTCCCCGATCCGGGCATGTGCGATACCCGACGCCCGCACGAAATCGAGCAATTCGTCGTTGGCCCGCGGCCCGGTGGCGAAAACGAGCGCGTCTCCCAGCGCAAGATCAACCGGCTCTGCCTGTCCGATCCGGATCCTGGCCTGAGCGTGGGTCAGGGACAGAATCCGACACTGCGTGATCAGGCGCACGCCGTCTGCCTCAAGGCGCTCAAGCAGTTCAAATTTATTGTTGCGCGCCATGCCAGTCGCCGCGACAGCCTGAACTTCGAGCACCTGAACCTGACAGCCCCGCACCCGCAACAGATCCGCGAGTTCAACGCCCACCATGCCGGCGCCGATCACGGTGACCAGCGCGCCGGTTTTAAAACGAGAGGGGTCTGAAAAGGCTTCCCACGCATGCATGACAGCGATATCGGGCGAGAGTGCACGCGTATCCAGCACTGGATCACGGGGCACAGACCCAGTCGCCATGACGATGAAATCGGGCGCGAAAGACCGGATCGCGGCAGCGTCCGCGGTAAAGCTGGTGCGCACCGTAACGCCCATCGCAGACAGTTCGTCCCAGCGATAGCGCCAGACCGGCCAGACCTCCTGCTTGTCGGGCGCCGCCACCGCCATGTCGATCTGACCACCCGGACGATGGCGTTTTTCCCAGACCTCGACCTGATGCCCGCGACCGCGCGCGATGCGTGCCGCCTCGACGCCGGCCACCCCGGCGCCAAGCACCAACACGCGCTTTCGGGGCGTCGTCGGTTGCGCGAAGAGTTGCGGCTCAGCAAACTCCAATGCCTCAAATTCCGTGCCGATCATCGGATTCTGCACGCAGGAAACGTCCTTCTCGAGCGTCAGTCGCTCAAAACAGACGTTGCACGCGATACATTGCCGGATCGGTGCCTTGACCTCGCCAAACGCCTTGGCGGCCCAGTAGGCGTCTGCATACAGCGCACGCCCGACCGAGACGAAATCCGCACTTCCCGTGGCCAGCACGTGTTCGCCATCGGCCGGCTCGACGATCCTTCCGGCCACCAGTACGGGGATGCCCACGGCCTGCTTGATGGGCTTTGCCACTGGCGCCAGGCAGCCGCGCGGAAAGGATGGCGGCTGGATGCAGTATTTCGACAACTGGGGACTTTCGTTGCTGCCTCCAGAAAGATCCAGCCCATCGATTCCGGCGTGCTCCAGAGCCTGGGCAAGCTCGATGATCTCGTCCTGCGAGTAGCCACCCTGCACATATTCGCTCGCACTCAGCCGCACCAGCATGGCCGTATCGGGGAGCGCCTGCCTGACGCGGTCGACCGTTTCGAGCAACATGCGCATCCGGTTCGCGACGGAACCGCCGTATTCGTCGGTACGTTTATTGATTCGCTGCGTGAAGAACTGTTGAAACAGATACCCGTTGCCAGCGTGGATTTCGATCCCGTCATATCCTGCAAGAACCAGGCGCCTTGCCGCACTGACAAACAACTTCTGAATATCGTGCATTTCCGGAACCGTCAGTGCCCGCACTGCATCGCCCGTATTCGGATTGTTCCAAGCCGATGGCCCTACCGGTTCCATGTTGAGCACTGAACGCCGCAACAACGCGCCACGGTGATTGATCTGGCCAAAGACCAGACAATCATGCTCCTTGACGCCCTCCACGAGACTCGCAAGCCCGGGGATAAAGCGGTCGTGATAAATGCAAAGCGAATTGGTATGAGGACGCGCCTGTTCCGTCACCACCATCGCTTCGGTCATGATCATGGCGACACCGCCACGCGCACGCTCGGCGTAGTAGGCACGGTCGCGATGCGTCGACAACCCGTCGGTCGTGCTGTAGTTGGTCCCCATCGGAGCCATGACGACACGATTCTTCAGGCGAAGATGGCCGATGCGTCCCGGCTGTTGAAGCAACATGGCTGATACCCCCGATCCGCACAGGCGAACCGCTGTCTCCGTTGCCCGTGACGGGCAATCATTATGAGTTTTTAGTTAAGGATTCAATCCTAACTACTGATTATCGTTGGGTCAATCAGTTAGAATGAAAAACACTACTGAATTAAATTCATCAATCAAACCTGCTCGCCAATCCATCCGCAACCAGGCTCTCCGGGGCGATCGAAAATGCGTAACCTGAATGCCTTGCTGGTTTTTGCGCGCGTGGCCGAAACCCGCAGCTTCACGCTGGCGGCACAACGGCTGGGGCTGACGGCCTCGGCAGTCAGCAAATCGGTGGCGCGCCTTGAGCAGGAGCTGGGCGTCCGGCTATTGCAACGTTCGACCCGCCTGGTCAGCCTGACCGATGACGGCGCCGGCTTCTTTGAGCGCTGTCGTCAGATCCTGGCCGAGATCGACGATGCCGAGAGTGCGGTCACCCTGAGCGCCGACAATCCGCGCGGCAGGCTGCGGGTGCAAATGCCCGTCGGATTCGGCCGGCGGGTTGTGGTTCCCAAGTTGCTGGACTTCGCCAGACAATACCCCGACCTGGCAATTGACGCCGAACTGAGCGACCGCGTGGCAGACCTGGCCTACGAAGGCCTGGACGCGATGGTTCAGATCGGCCCGGTGAGCGACACGCGGGTCGTGGCGCGCGAACTTTGCCGCCTGAGCTTCGCCGCATGCGCGTCACCACGCTACCTGGCCGAACACGGTGAGCCGCAAACACCCGACGACCTTGATCGGCACGAATGCCTGACGTATCTGCTACCCGTCACGGGGGAGTCACGCGAATGGATCTTTGCGCACAACGGCCAGGCCATGTCGCGCAAAGTTCCGGGCCGACTGAACATCAACAACGCGGAATCACTGCTGGAAGCCGCCGTAGCGGGTGCCGGCATTGCGATGATCAGCAACTTCATCGCCGCAGATGCGCTGCGCGAGGGCAAACTGCGTCGCATCCTCACCGACTATGTCGTGCAGGGACCGCCGGTGTATGTGGTGTACCTGCCGAGGCGCAAGATTTCGGCCAAGGTCCGTGCGTTCATTGAATTCCTGACCGTCATCGTCACCGGAATTGAGCGAGAATAGACACCGGTCTCATTCTGAAACTCAACGCTCCTGTCGTCATGACCCAAAATACACCCACACTCCAAGTCCTCTCGACCATTGCCGTGCGCAAGGTGCTGGAGGCGATCGTTCCTGAGTTCGAAAGGCTGCACGACGTCAAGGTCGACATCTCCTGGGGCGCGACGCTCGAGCAGCGTGAGCGCATCCTTGCGGGCGCGAAGGCGGACGTCACCATCGTGACCGCGGAAGCGATCGACGAACTCGAGGCAGCGGGTATCCTGACCCACGACGCCCGCGCGGATCTGGTGACGTCAGATATCGGCATCGCTGCGCGTTCCGGCGAAGCGGTACCGGATGTCTCCACCGTCGAATCGCTCAAAGCGGCGCTCCTGGAATGCCGCGCGGTGTCTTACTCTCGTCGCGGGGCAAGCGGCGTGTATTTTGCCGGCCTGCTTGAGCGGCTGGGCATCGCCGATCAGGTCAACGCGCGTGCAGTCATCGTGCCGCAGGGTTTGACGGGCCCCCGGCTGCTGACCCGCGAAGCGGATCTTGCCGTGCAGCAAACCAGTGAACTGATGCAGGCCGACGGAATCAACATTTTTGCCAAACTGCCCACCGAGGTTCAGCAGATCACGGTGTTCTCGATTGGGGCCTTCAGCGATGCCCCCGAGCGCAAGCTCGCCGAGTATTTCATTGCGTTCCTGCAGTCCCCACTGGCTGCAGAGACCTTTCAGCGCAACGGACTCACACCGGCCGGTTCTCTCTGATCGGTCCCAAACCAGCAATGACGCGCCCCACTGCGACCCCACGCCGGAGATATCGAGCATGAAGAACTCCAATGCGGCTACGACGCCACCGGGCAACCCGCCACGGATCGGGTTCTGGTTCGACTTTGCCAGCCGTTATAGTGACCTGGCCGCCATGCGCATCACCTTGATTTATCGAATACGCATCACCTTGATTTATCGAATACGCATCACCTTGATTGATCGAATACGCATCAGGTTGATTTCTCCAATCTGTCATTAAGGAACTCCATGAAAACCTATCGCATTGCGACGATCCCCGGCGACGGCATCGGCAAGGAAGTCATCCCCGAAGGGCAAAAGGTGCTCGAGGCCCTGGCCGCGCGCGATCCGTCGCTCAAGTTCGAATTCACCGGTTTTGACTGGGGCGGCGACTTCCATCGCCAGCATGGCGTGATGATGCCCGCCGATGGACTGGACGCGCTCAGGAACATGGACGCCATTCTGTTCGGATCCGCCGGGGATCCCGACATTCCCGACCACATCACGCTGTGGGGTTTGCGTCTGAAGATTTGTCAGGGGTTCGACCAATACGCCAACGTGCGTCCGACCCGCATCCTGCCAGGCATCGATGCTCCGCTCAAGCGCTGCACGCCGGAGCAGTTGAACTGGGTCATCGTGCGGGAAAACTCCGAAGGCGAATACTCCGGCGTGGGCGGACGCGCACACCAGGGGCATCCGATCGAAGTGGCAACAGATGTCAGCATGATGACGCGCGCAGGCGTCGAGCGCATCATGCGTTATGCGTTCCGGCTTGCACAGTCCCGTCCGCGCAAGTTGCTGACCGTCATCACCAAATCCAATGCGCAACGCCACGCCATGGTCATGTGGGACGAAATCGCAGTTGAAATCGCACGCGAATTCCCGGACGTGAAGTGGGACAAGGAACTCGTCGACGCCGCCACCGCGCGCATGGTCAACCGCCCTGCCACGCTTGACACCATCGTTGCGACGAACCTGCATGCCGACATCCTCAGTGATCTGGCCGCGGCACTCGCGGGCAGCCTGGGAATCGCACCCACCGGCAATATCGATCCCGAGCGCCGCTACCCCTCGATGTTCGAGCCGATCCACGGTTCAGCGTTCGACATCATGGGCAAAGGCCTGGCCAATCCGATCGGAACCTTCTGGTCGGTCGTGATGATGCTCGAGCATCTTGGCGAGCAGGCTGCAGCAGACCGGCTCATGCAGGCGATTGAGGCGGTCACCGCCAATCCAAGGCTGCACACGCGCGACCTCGGCGGCCTGGCCACCACCGCTCAAGTCACCGCGGCGATTTGCGACCGCATTGCGTAATGCTGCGCTGAAGCATTATTTTTCCCTGCCCATCACCAGATCGGGCAGCCAGGTCACCGTGTCGGGAAACACGGTGATCACCACGATGCACAACACCAGGCATCCAAAGAACGGCAAAGCGGCCCTGGCAATCGTATTGCTGTCCTTGCCCGTCATGTTCTGCAGCACGAACAGATTGAATCCCACCGGCGGAGTCACCTCGGCGATCTCGACGAGCAACACGATGAAGATGCCGAACCAGACGAGATCGAAACCCGCCTTGTGAATCATTGGCAGCACCACGGCAGCCGTCAGGACGATCATGCTGATGCCGTCGAGCGCCGTACCGAGCACCAGATACACCACGACCAGACAACCGATCAGCGTGTAAGGCGACAGGTGCATCGCGTCGACCCATTCGGCCAGTTGCCGCGGCACGCCGGTGAACGCCATGGTTTTGGTCAGAAATGCGGCACCCGCCAGAATGATCATGATCATGCAGCTCGTGCGGGTGGTCCCCATCAGACCCTCCCAAAAGTTCGACCAGGTCAGCGAACGGCTCCAGGCGGCGATCGCAAGCGACCCGACGACGCCATAAGCCGCACACTCAGTCGCCGTCGCGTACCCGGCCACGAGGACCCAGACGATGAAGATGATCAACAGCGAGCAGGGAATCAGGTTCCCGCTCTTCCTGACCTTTTCAAGGAATGTCGAGGGAGGATCAGCCGCAGGAACGCGGTCCGGATGACGGATCGACCACCATGCGATGTAGCCCATGAAGAGGGCCATCAGGATCGCCGAGGGCACAAAACCGGCCAGGAAGATGCGAATGATCGAGGCATCGGCGGCGACGGCGTAGACCACCATGGTGATCGAGGGCGGGATGAGGATGCCCAGCGTGCCCGCGGTGGCGAGGGAACCGAGGGCAAGGCTTTCGTCGTAACCGCGTTTGCGCAGTTCGGGCAGCGCGACCTTTGAAATCGTGGCGCACGTGGCTGCCGACGAGCCGCTGACCGACCCGAAAATGCCACAACCCAACACCGTGGTGTGCATCAGTCTGCCGGGCACCCGGTTAAGCCATGGACGAAGCCCTTCGAACATCTCTTCGCTGAGCTTGGTCCGGAACAGAATCTCGCCCATCCAGATAAACAGGGGAAGCGCGGCGAGTTCCCAGGATGCGTTGGTTTCCCAGAACGAGGAAAACAGGTTCTTGCCCGGCTGGGTCGTGACGAAGAACGCCTGCCCGACCCAACCGCAGATCGCCAGTGTCATTGCGATCCAGATGCCGCCACTGAGCAGCATCAGCATGATGATCAACAGAAAAAGGCCGATGCCCAGAGTATCCATGGATGCGTGTCGCGAAACCGATCAAACGTCTGAGGAGAAGTCGCCGTGCGCGTGACGCTCCTCAACCGCCACGACATAGGTCGGACGCTGACCGCGCAGCACAATGACGAACTCGTCGAGGACCGCAATGAAAAACAGCCATGCGCCCACCACGAACGACAACTGGGGGATCCACATCGGCATCGGCAGCAAACCGCCCGCGACATCCTTGAATTCCCAACTTTCGTAGGTAAACAGGGTCGCCCACCAGCACATATAGCCGACAGCAACGGTCGCCACGGCAAGGCCGAAGATCTCAAAACGCTGGCGCATTGGCGCCGACATCTTTTCGAGTAACAGCGTGACACGCACGAAATCGCCATGTTTGAACGCGTGCGCCATTGCCAGGAAAGCAGCGGCGGCACAAAGCCAGGCGACCACGTCATTGACCGCGCCAGTCCTGAAACCGAGCTCGCGCATCACGCTCTGCCCGACCATCAGGACACAGATACCCAGAATGCAAAGGGCTGCCACGCCCCCTGCAATCATGTAGAGCGTATCGAGAAACCGCCTCATTGGGCGGGAACCAGCTTGCGATAATTCGCAATCAGTTCGGTGCCCGGGGTACCGGCTTTCTTCTCCCAGTCGGTCAGCATCACCGCGCCCACCTTGCGCAGATCAGCAAACAACGCGGGCGGTGGCGGCGCAAGCGTCATACCGCGATCGCGCAGAGTCTGCTTGTAGGAGGCTTCCTTTTCCTCGCTGACTTTCCAGCCACGCTCCTGTGCAGCCTTGGCAGCCTTGGTCACCGCTTCCTGAAGTTCCTTGTCCAGACCGTTGAATGCCTTCACGTTGATGATCACGGCATTCTTGGGAATCCAGGCCTGCGCCTCGTAGAAGTATTTCAGGCTTTCGTAGGTTTTACTGTCGATGCCGGTGGCGCTTGATGACGCGTAAGATTCGACGACTCCCGTGGCGAGTGCCTGGCTCAGTTCAGCAGCCTGGATGGTCACAGGCTGCATATTCAGCAACTCCGCCATGCGGCCAGTCGCCGGCGAATAGGCGCGCCATTTCAGGCCCTTCATGTCGGCAGCGGAGGCAAGCGGTCGCTTGCTGTAGATCCCCTGGGGCTGCCATGGGACGGTATAGAGAACCTTCATCCCTTGCGCTGCGAGGTACTTGTCGAGCGCCGGCACCTGCACCTGCTGCAGCGCCCAGGCATCCTTGTAGCTGGTCGCGAGAAAGGGCACGCCATCCATTCCGAAGATCGGATTTTCATTCTCATAGTTGACCAGCAGAATCTCACCAAGTTGCGCTTGCCCGCCCTGCACGGCACGCTTGATCTCCGGCGCCTTGAAAAGCGAGGCGTTTGAATGCACGGCAATCTTGAGCTTGCCGGCCGAAAATGTGTCGACATCCTTGGCAAAGAGTTCAAGGTTTTCGGTGTGAAAGTTGCCCGGAGCGTAGGCTGCGGGCAGATCCCATTTAACCTGAGCGAAAACGGCGCCGGTGGACGCCATCGCCATGACGGCGAGCGCTACGCCGGCAACTTTTTTGTGAACCATGACAACTCCTTTCGGATCGAAAATAAAGGTATAAAGGGGCGTCTAAAAGGATAACGTTGCCAGCATTTACCGCATCGCACAAACCGAGGATTACCCTAACCCGTGCAGCCGGGACAGGCAAGAAAATTGCATAAGGAACCACGCGGCATGACTGAACAGGCCAACCGACCCCCACGAAAAGGACCCTTTGCCGGACTGGTCGTCATCGAATTGGGGGCCAGCGTCGCTGCACCGTTCGCATGCCAGATTCTGGGCGAACTCGGTGCAAGGGTCATCAAGATCGAGAAGTCCGACGGTGATGACGCCCGTCGTTGGGGTCCACCTTTCTGGGAGGGGGCGGGCGCATTTTTCCAGGCGCTCAACCGCAATAAGGAGTCCGTCGTCTGTGAAATGCGCGACGCCGGGCAACTCAGTGCGCTCAAGGAGTTCATCCTGGAGCACGCAGACATCGTCATCCAGAACATGCGCCCGGGGCTCGTCGAAAGTCTCGGACTGGACGGCGCTGCGTTGCTCGCAAAGCGTCCTTCCCTGATTTATTGCAACCTCGGCGCTTTCGGACGCACCGGCCCACTCAAGGATCGGCCCGGCTACGACCCGCTCATGCAGGCCTTCGGCGCAATCATGAGCACGACTGGCGAACCGGGTCGTCCGTCGGTGCGCGTGGGTGCCTCGATCGTCGACATGGGCACGGGAATGTGGGGCGTGATCGGAATTCTCACCGCATTGCTTGAGCGACAGTCAACCGGGCGCGGCAGGATCGTGGACGTCTCGCTGTTCGAAACGGCAACATGCTGGGTGTCGCTGCTCGCCGCGCAATACCTTGCCTCGGGCCAGATGGCGGGCAAACAGGGTTCCGGCGCCCCGGGCATCGTTCCCTATAAGGGCTATGTCACGTCCGATGGAGAGATCCTTGTGTCAGCCGGGAGCGATTCGCTGTTTCGCAAAGTCGCCGGGGCCGTTGGCCATCCGGAATGGGCCGACGACCCGCGCTTCATCGACAACCCTGCGCGCGTCGCCAACCAGCAGTTGCTCTACGGTTTGCTCGACGACATTCTGGCGACCCGGTCAACGGCCGACTGGGTCGATGCGTTCGAAGCGGTGGGCGTGCCCTGTTCACCGATCAACGACATCGCCCAGATGGTCGCACACCCGCAGACTGAGGCACTTGGCCTGATTCAGGACGTTCCCGGAACCGGGATGCGTTTCATCGGCCTGCCGCTGAGCTTCGATGGCCAACGCGCCGCCCCGTACAGCGCTCCGCCCAAGTTGGGGGAGCACACCGAAACAATCCTCGGAAGGAAAATGCCATGACTGCACTCCCCGCTTATGAAACGATTGCCACCGAAATGGTCGGCGACCATGTCCTGAAGGTGACGCTGAACCGTCCTGCGGTAGGCAACGCTGTGAATACGCAGATGGGACACGATATGCTCGATCTGTGGAACCGGCTGACCGCAGAGCCGGGCGAGATCCGGTGCATTGTTCTGACCGGCGCCGGCGAGAAGATTTTCTGCGCTGGCGGCGACCTGAAAGAGCGCAACGGTATGACCAAACTGCAGTGGACGCGGCAGCACGAACTCTTCGAGCGCATGTACTGGACGCTGGTGGATCTGCCGATTCCGGTCATCGCCGCAGTCAACGGGCATGCTTACGCGGGTGGCCTTGAGATGGCGCTGTCGTGCGACTTCATTTACGCCAGCAATGCGGCACGTTTCGCGCTGACCGAAGTGACGCTGGGCATCATGCCAGGCGCCGGCGGAACGCAGAACCTGCCGCGCGCCATCGGCGAGCGTCGCGCCAAGGAAATCATCCTGACCGGCAAGCCGTTCACGGCGCAGCAGGCTCTGGATTACGGATTGGCGAATGCGATCTTCGAACCCGGCAACGTGCTCGAGCACGCGATTGAGACTGCGATGACCATCGCCGGCAATGCACCGTTGTCGGTCCGGCAGGTCAAGAAGTCGATTCGCTATGGTGGCCAGATGGAGTTGCGCACCGCGCTGCGCTTTGAGGTCGAAGCCTACAATCACCTGATTGAAACCGAAGACCGCCTCGAAGGGGTTAAGGCGTTCAACGAAAAGCGCAAACCCCTGTTTAAAGGCAGGTAATAAAGGCAGGTAAGGCATCCTTGCAGTCCGCGTGCGGCATCCCTGCCGCCGAACCCAGATACCGGGACGAAGAGAGAGACAAACATCATGCGCCAGAAAATTTCAGTTCGCGAAGTCGGTCTGCGGGACGGCCTGCAGATTCACCCGACGTTCATGCCAACCGCTGACAAGCTCGCCTGGATTGCCGCGGAGGCGGCAGCCGGCGTGCGCGAAATTGAAGTGACCTCATACGTACCGCCCAAGCTGATTCCCCAGTTTGCCGATGCCGAGGCCGTCACGCTCGGTGCGATCGCGATACCGGGTCTGACGGTCGCCGCGCTGATACCCAACCTGCGCGGCGCGCAGCGCGGAATTGAGCTCGGGGTGCATAAGCTGAATTTTGTCATGTCGGTCAGCGAAACCCACAACCTGAAGAACGTGCGGCGTCCGCCGGCGGATTCGGTGACGGATTTTCGGGCCATCGTCGAGCTTGTGAAGTCGCAGCCGCCAGACAAGCGGCCGATCATCGTCGGCGGTCTGTCGACCGCTCTGGGGTGCTCTTACGAAGGCCGGATTGCCGTATCCCAGGTCGTGAAATATGCCACCGAACTGATGGAGGCCGGCGCCGACGAACTGGTCGTGGCCGACACGGTCGGCTATGCCGATCCGCGGCTGGTGCGGGAAGTATTCCGGGCGGTGCTGGCCGAGGTCGGCGCGACGCCGGTTGGCGCGCACTTCCATGACACCCGTGGCACCGGCCTGGCCAACGTCAGCGCAGCGCTGGATTGCGGCGTGAGCCGTTTCGACGCATCGCTCGCGGGCCTCGGCGGATGCCCCTTCGCGCCTGGCGCAAGCGGCAACATCGTCATGGAGGATCTCTGTTTCATGCTGGACTCAATGGGGCTGGATACCGGCGTCGATCTGGAGCGACTGATCGAGGTACGCAAGATCGTGGCGCACTCGCTGCCCGACATCCCGATGCAGGGCGCGCTCGCCAAGGCAGGCCTGCCCCGCAACTACGTTTCTGGAGCGCGCACCCAGGCAGCGTGACGCGAAGACTACGCGGCGCCAACGTCACGGATCGGGGCAATCGTCAAACCCATTTGCATCAGCCCCGATCTCTCGTATGATTGACGGCGATATGCCCGAACCGCCGCGCCCCTCCGGATTGCGAGCGCCTTCGTGCAAAATCGGGAAGCTCAGGATGCAAGCGACGATCGACGAGGCACTTCGGCGCCACGAGGGCGAGCCGGGTGCCCTTTTACCCGTTCTGCACGACATACAGGACACTCTCGGATACGTCCCGGCGCAGGCGATCCCGCGCATCGCAGAAGGTCTGAATCTGTCGCGCGCCGAGGTGTACGGCGTGATCACCTACTACAGCCACTTCCGGCACGACCCACCTGCCCGTCATGCGGTGGCCATCTGCCGCGGTGAGGCGTGTCAGTCAATGGGATCGGCGGCCCTGCTGGCTCACGCGGAGCGGGTGCTGGATTGCAAATCACATCAGGTCAGCGCAGATGGTCAGTTTCAGCTGGAACCCGTCTATTGCCTGGGTCTGTGCGCCTCATCGCCGGCGGCAACCCTTGACGGCACGCCGCATGCGCGCGTGACGCCAGCGAAGTTCGACGCGCTCATCGCCAGTCAGCGGGATATCAAATGAAAGTCAGGGTATTCGTGCCCCGCGACTCGGCGGCCCGGGCCGCCGGTGCCGACGTCGTCGCCGATCGTATTCGTGATGAGGCACGGACCCGGGGTCTGGAAATCGACCTCGTGCGCAATGGCTCACGCGGCCTGTTCTGGCTCGAGCCTCTGGTTGAAGTCGAGGTCAGCGGTGAGCGCGCGGCCTACGGTCCTGTGGCGCCGCAAGATGTGACCACGCTGTTTGACGCAGGATTTCTAGGCGGTGGCCAGCATGCGCTGTCGCTCGGCCCAACGGAATCGATCCCGTACCTCGCCCGCCAGCAACGTGTGACGTTTTCGAGGATGGGCGTGACCGACCCACTATCGCTGACGGACTACGAGACGCATGGTGGCCTTGAGGGCCTGCGCCGCGCGATCGGGATGACCGCGCAGGACATCGTCTCTGAGATCACCGCTTCCGGACTGCGCGGGCGCGGTGGCGCAGCGTTCCCCACCGGCATCAAGTGGCGCACGGTGCTTGGTGCCGCGAGCCCTGAAAAATACGTTGTCTGCAACGCCGACGAAGGCGATTCCGGAACCTTTTCCGATCGCATGACCATGGAAGGCGACCCCTTCATGCTGATCGAAGGAATGATCATTGCGGGCCTGGCGACAGAAGCCAGGCGCGGTTACATCTATGTCAGATCGGAATATCCGCAAGCGGTTGATCTGCTCGGCGAGGCCATCGGAATCGCGCGTGCTGCGGGAATCCTCGGCGACAGGGTCATGGGCAGCGAACGCGCCTTTGATATCGTGGTGCGTAAAGCGGCCGGCTCCTATGTATGCGGCGAGGAAACCGCTCTGCTCGAAAGCCTGGAGGGCAAGCGCGGCATCGTGCGCGCCAAACCCCCCTTGCCTGCGCTCGCGGGACTGTTCGGCATGCCAACTGCCTGCAACAACGTCATCACGCTGGCCAGCGTGCCCCGCATTCTCGCGCGCGGGAGCGCCGAATACGCTGCATTTGGCAGAGAACGTTCACGCGGAACCCTGCCGTTTCAACTCGCGGGCAACGTCCGCCAGGGTGGTCTGGTGGAACTCCCGTTCGGTATCACATTGCGCCAGCTCATCGAGGACTTCGGTGGCGGCACGGCTTCGGGGCGTCCAGTGAAGGCGGTACAGGTGGGCGGGCCACTGGGCGCCTACGTGCCCGCGTCGCAGTGGGATACCCCGATCGATTACGAAGCCTACGCCGCGTTCGGTGCAACGGTGGGGCACGGTGGCATCGTCGTTCATGATGACCGTGCCGACATGATGGCACTGGCCCGCTACGCGATGGAGTTCTGTGCGATCGAATCGTGCGGTAAATGCACGCCCTGCCGGATCGGCTCGACGCGCGGCGTCGAAGTCATTGACCGGATTGCGCGCGGCAGCGATCGCGAAGCGCACGTGTCACTGCTGCGCGATCTTTGCGACACGATGACCCACGCATCGCTTTGCGCCATGGGATCGATGACGCCAAACCCCGTGCTTTCGGCCATGAATCTCTATCCGGAAGATTTCGGGTTGACTCCGGCGGGTGCGGCGCGCCCCGCCTCCACCTCAGGTCACGCGGAGCATTCGTAATGATCGAACAACAGGTCCGGCGCGACCTTGGCACACCGGCGATCTCCGGAGTGCCGGAGATCACCCTCGAAATCGACGGCAGCGTTGTCACCGTCCCTGCCGGCACATCGATCATGCGGGCTGCAGCCATCGCTGGCAACGCAATCCCGCGACTCTGCGCGACCGACGCGCTCGAACCATTTGGTTCGTGCCGCTTGTGTCTGGTCGAAATCGAGGGGCGCCGCGGCTATCCCGCCTCGTGCACCACGCCGGTTGAAGCGGGTATCCGTGTGCGTACCCAGACACCCACGCTGCAAAAACTGCGTCGCAGTGTGATGGAGCTTTATATCTCCGACCATCCGCTGGACTGTCTGACCTGCGCCGCGAACGGCGACTGCGAGTTGCAGGACATGGCGGCAGAAACGGGGCTGCGCGAAGTGCGATTCGGATCCGACGGCGCAAATCATCTTGCAGACCAACCCGATACTTCAAATCCTTATTTCACCTACGATCCGGCCAAGTGCATTGTCTGCAACCGTTGCGTGCGCGCCTGCGAAGAGCGCCAGGGCACCTTTGCACTCACCATCGGCGGGCGTGGCTTCGCCTCGCGGGTGACGCCGGGCCAGGGCGAATCGTTCCTCGGTTCCGAGTGCGTCAGTTGCGGCGCCTGCGTACAGGTCTGCCCAACCGCGACGCTGCAGGAAAATTCGATTATCCAGACCGGGCTACCGACGCGCGAGGTCCTGACGACCTGCGCTTATTGTGGTGTGGGCTGTGGCTTCAGGGCCGAGTTGCGCGGCAACGAAGTCGTCCGCATGACCCCCTGGAAGGAAGGTCGTGCCAACGAAGGGCACTCCTGTGTCAAGGGCCGCTTTGCCTGGGGCTATGCAACGCACCAGGATCGCGCAACGCGCCCGATGATCCGCGAACGCATTTCCGAGCCCTGGCGCGAGGTCAGCTGGCAGCAGGCCATCGACTTCGCCGCGCAATCGCTGCGCCGTATCCAGGCCGTGCATGGCCGGGGTGCGGTCGGCGGCATTACCTCGTCGCGTTGCACGAACGAAGAAACCTATCTGGTTCAGAAGCTGGTTCGCGCGGGCTTCGGCAACAACAACGTCGATACCTGCGCGCGCGTGTGCCACTCGCCGACCGGATACGGGCTGGCGCTGACGCTGGGCACCTCCGCCGGCACACAGACGTTCGCATCCGTCGACGATGCCGACGTGGTGCTCGTGATGGGTGCAAACCCGACGGATGCTCACCCGGTGTTCGGGTCACGACTCAAGCGCAGGTTGCGTGCCGGGGCGCGACTGATCGTGATCGACCCGCGACGCATTGAACTCGTTGACGCTCCACATGTTCGCGCGGATTACCACCTCGCTGTGCGGCCCGGCACGAACGTCGCGATCCTGTCCGCGCTGGCCCACGTGATCGTGACTGAGAACCTGGTGGACCAACCCTTCGTCGATGCGCGTTGTGACGCACGCTCCTACCAGCAGTGGCGGGAGTTCATCTTGCGGCCTGAGAATTCACCGGAAGCCACGGCCGGGATTACGGGAGTGCCCGCCGATCAGGTGCGGGGAGCGGCACGACTTTACGCGCGAGGTGCGCCCGGCCAGCGGCTGAGCGGCCCCGATGGGCGTGCCAATGCCGCGATTTACTACGGGCTTGGAGTGACCGAACATGCGCAGGGCTCGACGGCGGTGATCGCCATCGCCAACCTTGCCATGGCGACAGGCAACCTCGGGCGCGAAGGCGTCGGCGTGAATCCTCTGCGCGGCCAGAATAATGTTCAGGGCAGTTGCGACATGGGGAGTTTTCCCCACCAGTTCCCCGGATACCGGCATGTTGGCGATCCGCTGACCCGCGCGAGTTTCGAAGCGCATTGGGGGGTGACACTTGATCCGGAGCCCGGGCTGCGGATTCCCAATATGTTTGACGCGGCCCTGGATGGCAGCTTCCGGGGGCTTTACTGCCAGGGCGAGGACATCGCGCAGTCGGATCCGGATTCGCACCATGTCGCGGCCGCACTTTCGTCGCTTGAATGCCTGATCGTGCAAGACCTTTTCCTAAACGAAACCTCCCGCTACGCGCATGTCTTCCTGCCCGGATCATCGTTCCTGGAAAAGGATGGCACCTTCACCAACGCAGAGCGACGCATCAGTCGGGTGCGCAAGGCGATCGCGCCCCTGGCGGGTTACGCGGACTGGGAAGTGACCCAGATGCTCGCAAATGCGCTGGGGTACCCGATGCGCTATGAGCATCCGGCGCAGATCATGGACGAGATTGCCGCGTTGACGCCCACCTTTGCCGGCGTCAGCTTCGATCGTATCGACCAGTTTGGCAGCGTGCAGTGGCCCTGTAACGCGTCAACGTCGGAGACCGGCACGCCGATCATGCATGTCGACGGCTTTTCACCGCGTCCGGGGACCTTTGCCATTGCGCGATACGTGGCGAGTGAGGAGCGTGTCACCCGCAAATTCCCGCTGATTCTGACCACTGGTCGCATCCTTTCGCAATACAACGTGGGCGCCCAGACACGGCGCACGGCCAATGTGGTCTGGCACGATGAGGATCGGCTGGACATCCACCCGACTGATGCCGAAGATCGCGGTATTCAGGCCCGCGACTGGGTGGCCATCCAGAGCCGGGCTGGCGAAACTGTGCTGCGCGCGCATGTGACAGAGCGCATGCAAGCTGGCGTCGTCTACACCACCTTCCACTTCCCTGAGTCGTGCGCGAACGTGGTGACGACCGACAGTTCCGACTGGGCGACCAACTGCCCGGAATACAAGGTCACGGCAGTCGAGATTCGCAAGGTCAACGGCCCCTCCGAATGGCAAACCCGCACGGCGCAGTTCGACGCGACACAACAAACGCTCACGGGTGTCACCGACCATTCAGCGCATGCTGCATCGATTCCGTCCGCTTCTTCCGGTTCAACCATAGCGACAAAATCGATCCAGTCGACTTTCACGACGCAGACGTCCGACACGTCGGGAACGACCCTATGAAACCCGGAGTTCCCGACGACGCGGCGACAGAGGCGATTCGCATCGCGCAGGTTCATCGGGTGACGTCGTCCGCAATCCGCCCCGACACCGATCTGCTGGCACGGGAGTGTGCCGTCGCGCTTGAATTTAACGGCGTATCGCATGCGGTCATGTTGGCCACGCCGCTTGATCTGAGTGACTTTGCGCTCGGTTTCGCAGTGTCCGAGGGGATCATCGACCGCGCGGAGCAATGCTACGGAATCGAAATGCACGAGGGCGACGAGGGCTGGACCGCCCGGATCGAGATCTCGGCTTCCTGTTTCGCCCGCCTGAAGCAGTCCCGCCGCAATCTGACCGGTCGCACCGGTTGCGGCCTTTGCGGGGTGGAAAGCCTGACGCACGTCTTTCGCACCCTGCCTGATCTGCGTGAAGCGGGCGCCTTGCTTGATCCCGCAAGTATCAACCATGCTCTTTCCGAGTTGGCCAGCCATCAGGCAATCGGGGCGGCAACCGGGGCAACCCACGCTGCGGCCTGGGCCGACCCGCGCGGCAACATCCGGATCGTGCGCGAAGACGTCGGTCGTCACAATGCACTGGACAAGTTAATTGGCGCGGGCTTGCGTGCAAACTCAGCCGGCTGGCGCGATGGTTTTCTCATCATCACCAGCCGTGCGAGCATGGAAATGGTGCAGAAATGCGCGATGGCCGGGTTCGGAACCCTGATCGCGCTGTCGGCACCCACCGATCTCGCGGTTCGACTCGCGCAGGAGCACGGGATCTGCCTGGTGGGCTTCGCGACCCCCGGGCGCTGGACCGTTTACAGTCATCCGCAGCGGCTTGCAGGTCTGCCGACCGATCATGCTTCGGTCAATGCGACCGCACAGATATCTCAGAGGGGCTGAGGGCATCATGGACATCAAGCGCCTGGTCGCGATGGCGAACCGCGTCGGCGAATTCTTCGAGGCACTGCCGGACACCGGGGAGGGGATGGAGGGGGTTGCGGCACACATCGGTTCCAACTGGGAGGCGCGAATGCGCGTCCAGCTGGCAACCCATCTCGATGGCACGCGCCAGTCAGGTCTGACTCCCTTTGTCGATTGCGCCCTGCGTAGTCTGCCGTCACGCTGGCGCGTGGCGCAACCGGCTGACGTCGTCAGTCCCCGGCCTTGATATTGTTGTCCTTGACGACCTTGGCCCAACGCTGGATCTCTTTGCGTTCAAACGCTTCGAACTCCTTTGGTCCGGCGCCGCTGATGACAATGCCCTGAGCACTCAGCTTTTCAACCACGGCGGGTGCTTTGAGCGCCTTCTGAAACTCGGCCACGATCGAGGCCACCACCGGCTCGGGCATCTTGGCAGGCCCAATCAAACCCCACCAACTCTCGGCCTCGAAACCCGCAACGCCTTGCTGGGCGACTGGTTCGGCACCCGGCAGATTCGGATCCGGTTTGGACGAGGTCACACCGATCGGCCGCACTGTTCCCGACTTCACATGCGGTGTCACCAGGAACACCGACCCGATCGCCACCGGAACGTGTCCGGCGACGATGTCCGTCATCAGCGGACCGCCACCGCGATAAGGCACGTGCGTCCAGTCGAGTCCCAGCTGGTTGCCAATCTGCGCCATCGCAAGATGCCCGAGCGACCCTGTCCCGATTGAGCCGAAACTGACCGATCCGGGTTTGGCCTTGGCGGCGGCAATCAGCTCGGCGAAATTCTTGTAGGGCTGCTTCTGATTGACGACGATCGCCATGGCGCTCGTACCAAGCAGCACCAGCGACTGCAGATCCTTGAATGTGTCGTAGCCAAGATTCGGGATCAACGTCGGGTTGACGCCGTGGGTATCGAATACGACGCCGAGTGTGTAGCCGTCCGGATCCGATTTCGCGACGGCCGTCGTGCCGATCGCACCGGCCGCGCCGCCCTTGTTCTCCACGACGAACTGTTGTCCGGTCTGTTGGCTGAGCTGTTGGGCCAGGATGCGCGACACCTGATCGACGGATCCACCGGGCGGAAACACAGCGACCAGTCGCACGGTGCGGGTCGGCCATGCTTCGGCTGCCTGCGCCGCCAAGGGTA
>JADZBO010000208.1 GCA_020851995.1 Burkholderiaceae bacterium | reverse complement strand
GCGAATTCACCGTGCGCGGCACCGACAAGAAGATCCCCTTCGGCCAGGTCGCGCTGACCGCCTACGTACCCCATAACTACCCGCTCGACAAGCTTGAACCGGGCCTGGACGAAACCGCCTTCTACGACCCGACCAACTTCACCTACCCCTCGGGCACCTACATCGCCGAGGTCGAAGTGTGCCCCGACACCGGCACCGTCACGCTGGACCGCTTCACCGCCGTCGACGACTTCGGCACCATCATCAACCCGATGATCGTCGAAGGCCAGGTACACGGCGGCGTGGCCCAGGGCGTCGGGCAGGCGCTGCTCGAGAACTGCGTCTACGACCGTGAAAGCGGCCAGCTGCTCACCGGCTCGTTCATGGATTACGCCATGCCGCGCGCCGATGACTTCCCGACGATCCAGATCGGTCATGTGTGCACCCCCTGCACCCACAACTCGCTGGGAACCAAGGGTTGTGGCGAGGCCGGCGCAATCGGCTCGCCGCCCGCGGTCATCAACGCCGTGCTCGACGCACTCGCGCCGCTTGGCGTCAAGGATCTGGACATGCCGGCAAGCCCCCACCGCGTGTGGGAGGCCATCCAGGCGGCCCGCGCCTGAGCGCGCAACGACAAGACAAACGACAGGACGACACCATGTACAACTTTACGTTTGAACGCCCCGCCTCGCTCGCCGACGCCAGCCAGCGGGCCAAGTCCGGAGGCCAGCCTCTGGCCGGTGGCCAGACCCTGCTCGCCGCCATGAAGCAGCGCCTGCTTGCACCCGATTCGCTCATCGACCTGGCCGCCATCGCCAGCCTTGCCGGCGTCAGCAAAGAAGGCAACGCCATCGTGATCGGCGCCATGACGCGCCACCGCGATGTCGAGCACAACGACCTCGTGCGCAGCGCCATCCCGGCCCTTGCAGGCCTTGCCGGGGGCATCGGCGACCGCCAGGTGCGCGCGCGCGGCACGCTGGGCGGTTCGGTCGCCAACACCGACCCGGCAGCCTGCTATCCCAGCGCCGTGCTCGGTCTGGGCGCCACCATCCTGACGACCGACCGCAAGATTGCCGCCGACGATTTCTTCCAGGGCATGTACGCCACCGCGCTCGAACCCGGCGAACTCATCACCGCGATCAGCTTCCCGATCCCGCAGCGCGCGGCCTACGTCAAGTTCCGCCAGCCCGCGTCACGCTTTGCGATTGTGGGCGTGTTTCTTGCGCAGACCGCCAGTGGCGTGCGCGTGGCGATTACCGGAGCTTCGGCAGGCGTGTTTCGCCACACGGGGCTTGAGGCGGCGCTCAATCAGTCGTTCACCCCCGCCGCGGTCGATGGGGTCGCCATCGACGCCTCGTCGCTGAATACTGACCTGCATGGCACCGCCGCCTACCGGGCACAACTGATCCGCGTACTGACACGGCAGGCCGTGCAAAAGGCGCTTGGATGAGTGGTGCTGATGCAAATCGCACTTCGGTGAGCAATGCCCTGGCAGATGGCGATTCGATGAGCAAGGCTTCGGTCAATGGTGCGCCGATGCCAGTCACCTCCCCCTTCGACTCGATCGACAGCCTGATCGCCGCGCTGGCGCAAGTCGGTTATCAGGCAGAACGGCGGCTTGCGACCGCCGTTTTTTTAAGCCTGCGGCTTGCCCGCCCGTTACTGCTCGAAGGCGAGCCGGGTGTGGGCAAGACCGAACTCGCCAAAGCCCTTGCCACCGTGCTCGGGCGGCCGCTGATCCGCCTGCAGTGCTACGACGGACTGGAACAGCGCGAAGCGTTGTACGAGTGGAACCATGCCGCGCAGCTGCTGCACATGCGCGCCATGCAGGGCAGCGCCACGGCCGACCAGATCGAGCGCGAGGTCTACCAGCCCCGCTACCTGATCCGCCGGCCGCTGCTGCAGGCACTGCACGCACCCGATCCCGGCGCAGTGCTGCTGATCGACGAGGTCGACCGCGCCGACGAGCCTTTCGAGGCCTTCCTGCTCGAGTACCTCGGCGAATACCAGGTCACCATTCCAGAGCTAGGCACCATCCGGGCGACCTGCCCCCCGGTCACGATCCTGACCAGCAATCGCACCCGCGATCTCAACAGCGCAGTCAAACGACGCTGCCTCTACCAGTGGATGGATTATCCGGATCGCGCGCGCGAACTCGCCATCCTGCACGCCCAGGTGCCGCAGGCCGGCGAGGCGCTGGCCGCCGAAGTCGCCCGGTTTGTGTCGCGCCTGCGCAGCCAGCCGTTTGCCGACGCCCTTTCGCGCAGCCCCGGCATCGCCGAAAGCATCGAATGGGCGCGCGCGCTCGTGGCGCTCGACACCCTGCACCTGGATCCGGAAATTGTGCAGGACACCGCCGGCATCATGTTCAAACAGCGTGAAGACATCGCCGCGCTTGGGCCGATGCTCGATGCCTTGCTCGAACCGGAAACCGAACCCTAATGCAGCAACTGGGCGACGCACGCCACGGCAAACTGGGCGACAACATTGCCGGCTTTGGCCGTGCCCTGCGCCGCGCGGGCGTGCCCGTGGACAGCGCCCGCATCGGGCTCGCGCTCGAATCCGCCCTTCTCGTCGGGATCGACGTCAAGGGCGACCTGCACGATGCCCTGCAAGCCGTCATGGTCAGCCGCCCGCAAGACGGCGCGGTCTTCGACGAACTGTTCGACGCCTACTTCAAGGATCCCGAACTCAGTCAGAAGCTGCTTGCCCAGATGCTGCCCAAAACGCGCGAAGCCGCCCCGCCGGTCAAGCGCCGGCCCCGGGTGCAGGAAGCGCTGGCCGCAGTCACGGGCAACCGGGCACCTTCGCGTCCAAAAGAGGACGAGATCCGCTTTGACGCCGCCATGACAGCCAGCGATGTGCAGCGCCTGCGGCACGCCGATTTTGCGGCACTGTCGGCCAGTGAATTCCGCTTGGTCGAGCGCCTGGCGCGCGAGATCGCCTTGCCCCTGCCCACCGTCGATGGTCGTCGCACACGCACCTCCGATCGCGGCGATCGCCTTGACTGGTCCCGCACCCTGCGCGAGGCCGCGCGCCACGATGGCGAGTTGCTGCGTCTGCCTCGCCTGGCGCGTGCGCCCCAACCACTGCCCTTGCTGATTCTGGTGGATGTGTCCGGTTCAATGGAGCGTTACGCCCGTCTGATGCTCGCCTTTCTGCATCAGGCCACACGCCGGTCGCCACGATCGGTGTTCGCTTTCGGCACCGAACTGACCTGCCTGGATCCTGCCTTCAAGTTACCTGACGCCGACGACATGCTGGCCATGGCCAACAGCCAGATTGCCGACTACGCGGGCGGCACCCGGCTTGGCGCTGCGCTTGCGCAACTGCGGGAACATTACCCGCGCAAGCTCGTCGGACGACGCACGCTGGTGCTGCTCATCAGCGATGGGCTTGACACCGGCGACCCCGGCGAACTGGATCGCGAGCTGAGCTGGCTGGGCCGCAATTGCCGCAGCATCCTGTGGTTAAATCCGCTGCTGCGGTACGCAGGCTACGCCCCGCTCGCCTCAGGCGCCCGGGCGCTCGACCGCCACGCCGACGGCATGCTGGCCATCCACAACCTCGACAAGCTCGAGGATCTGGCTCAAGGTATTGCCACGCTGCTGCAGCGCTAATTTCGTGAGGAGTCAATCACTATGGAAATGCAGGGCACCCGCCAACTCAGCGCCACTCAGCAACAGACCTGGGAAGCGCTCAACGACCCGGCAACCCTCAAAGCCTGCATCCCCGGCTGCGAGAAGTTCGAGGCCAGCGGCGATCAACAGTATGCCGCCACTGTCGCCGTGCGCATCGGCCCGGTCGCCGCGCGATTTACGGGCAAAGTAACACTCGCCGACATCGATCCGCCCAGCGCCTACTCACTGCGGTTTCAGGCGCAGGGTGGCGTAGCGGGTTTTGGCGAAGGCGAATCCCGGGTCAGCCTGACGTCCAACGCCGAGGGCTGCCTGCTCAGATACACCGTCAACTCCAAGGTCGGCGGCAAAATCGCTCAAATCGGGCAACGGCTGATCGACGGCGCGGCCAAATCGCTGGCCGAAGACTTCTTCAGACGGTTTGATGAAGCGTTGCAGGCGCGCTACCCCAGCGCGGCCCAACCTGCCGACGAGGCCCAGCTTCCAAAAGCGCAGGCCGAACCCATGGAATCGCTTGGGGTTCCCTACTGGGGTTGGACACTTGGGGGCG
>JADZBO010000207.1 GCA_020851995.1 Burkholderiaceae bacterium | reverse complement strand
CTACCTCGATCCGACGCACAATCGCCCGTTGCCACCCTTGCTGATGGAGTTTCTGGCTGAGTATTACGGGTTTTGTCGCTTCAAGATCGTGAGGCTGCAAGAGCCCGTGAATCTGGCGGATTCCAGACGATTCAGCATTCATGATGTGCTGGGCGGCGTCAGTCCGGACTATGCGCTCGTTGCCCAGAAGGCGGCGCCTCAAATGCTGCTGGACAAGGTCAGCTCGGCGTTCGACGTGGATCGCGGCGTCACGCTTGGGATGATTTCGGGCCGTTATGAGCAGCAGCAGGCAGGCTGACGTTGACCAGCAATTCAACGTGCTGGTGCAGGAGGTCGACCGGGCACTCGACCGACGTATGTTGGTGATCGAGCGTCGGCTGGACAACGCCGAGCTTCGGTTGCACCTGATCGAGTCAAGACGGTTTGTTTCTCGTTGTAAGCGATTACTCAGGAAGATTGGGTCGCCGGTTCTTGCCCGCTTGAAATCCTACCTCGCTTCGCATCCCGAAACGCACGCCAGGTTGGTTCAGGTCGCGCAAAAGGTGGGTGTTTATCGCGTCTTGCACCTTATCCTGAATAAAGGTGCCAGTGCGGGCGTGAGTCAGGGTCCGGTGTCGAATGCGCCTGATGGCGTCGTTGACAGCCTGCTTGCCGACAAGCCGCAAGCCGTGCGCCAGATGTATGGCGACTTGGATCAGGTGATCAAGAAATCGGGGAAGCGCTGATGCGTATCGTCATTGATATGCAGGGTGCACAAACCGAAAGCCGGTTTCGGGGCATCGGACGCTACACCCTGTCTCTCGGGCTCGCGCTGGCGCGTCAGCGCGGCGAGCATGAAATCATCCTTGCGCTGAGCGGGCAGTTTCCAGAGTCGATCGAACCGATTCGTGTTGCATTCGACGGGTTGCTGGCGCAGGAAAATATCCGGGTATGGGATGCTCCGGCGCCGACCAGGGAGGTTCACCCCGACAACCGTCTGCGCCGCGAAGCGGCGGAACGGATTCGTGAAGCGTTTCTGCTCGCGCAAGAGCCCGATGTAGTGGTCGTGGGCAGCCTGTTCGAAGGGTATGGCGATGACGCGGTGACGAGCATTGGCCAGTTTGACCGGCAGACGCCGACCGCAGTCATTCTGTACGACCTGATTCCGCTGCTGAACCCGGACCAGCACTTTCTGAGCAATAAACTCCAGCAGTCTTACTACAGGCGCAAGATTGAATCGCTCAGGAACAGCAAGCTGTTGCTGGCCATTTCGGCGAGTGCCCGCCAGGAGGCGCTGACCGGCATCGGCTTCGATCCGGAGGCGGTCGTCAACATTTCCGGCGCCTACGATGACACGTTCCGCGTGGTTGACGTATCGGAAGTCGAAAAGACGCGATTATTGCAAAAGCTGGGTATTTCCAGGCCCTTTGTTTTTTACACAGGCGGCGCGGATGATCGCAAAAATCTGCACCGCCTGATTGAGGCCTACGCTGGTCTGCCGCGGGATGTCCGGTCGAAACATCAGTTGGTACTTGCCGGCAAAATGCCGCAAAACCACATCGATGCCTTCCTCAGAACGGCCGCCCGAAATGGCCTGGACAAAGGCGAGTTGCTTCTTCCTGGTTATATCGAAGATCTTGACCTTCTGAGGCTCTATAACCTGTGTGCCTTGTTCGTGTTCCCTTCGCTGCATGAGGGGTTTGGAATCCCGCCGCTCGAAGCCATGGCCTGCGGCGCTCCGGTCATTGGCGCCAATGCGACGAGTCTGCCCGAAGTGATCGGATTGCCGGAGGCGCTGTTCGAGCCCTCGTCGGTGGAGTCAATCAGGGTCAAAATGGCGCAAGCCCTGACCGATGACGCGTTCAGGGAGCGCCTGAAGGCGCACGGCCTGAGTCATGTGAAAACCTTCACCTGGGACGACAGCGCGAAGGCCGCGCTGACCGCGCTGGCCCGTTTCGCGCGGCCGCCGCAGGCAGCTCAGGCCAGTCAGGTCGTGTTTGAGCGCACTGCGTTGTTTCAACCAGATCGCAAACGTATTCTGATCCTGAAGCTCGATCATCTGGGCGACTTCATCCTGGCGCTTCCGGCGCTTTCAAAGCTCAAGGCGCGCTATCCGTTCGCGCAGATCGATATTGCAGTCGGCAGCTGGTCGGTTCCGCTTGCACAAAGCCTGAACCTGTTCAGCAACGTCTTCGCGTTTGATTACTTCAAAAAGAAGTCGTCGGAATCCGCCTCGACTTCCGCGCGTGCGATTGAAGATTTCGTCAACAGCCTTGGCAAACCCTACGACTTCGCCATTGACCTCAGACGGCAGCCCGATACGCGGTTCATCCTGACGAAAGTGCCGGCAGCGCTGAAAATCGGCTACAAAACGCTGGATCGAAACATTGATCCTTTAATTGATATCGGGCTGTCCGCGCATCCGGACTCGGCGTTCGAGGCGACGGTGCTCAATCAGACGCCCATTTCGATTCAGATGTCGCGTCTGGTGGATGCCCTGCCGCACCATGCCAATGATTATGTGGATTGTCCGGCGCTCGGGCCTTCGATAAAACCCACCGGCACGCAGATCGCAGTGTTCCCCCGGGCCGGCAATGACGTCAAGGAGTGGAGCCGCGAGAATTACATCGCCCTGATCGAACGGCTGGTCGGCCGAAAGGATGTCGATGCAGTCAACGTCTATTTTGCCAACAGTCGCGAAGCCGAGGAATACAACCTGCCGGCGCATCCGGGGATTCGGGTGCATGCGGGGATGGCGTTGCCCTCGCTCATCGAGTCGCTGTCAGGCAATGTGGTTTGTATCGCCAACAATTCTTTTGGCGTGCATATCAGCGGGTACCTCGGGCTGCTGGTGATTGGCATCTACGGTGGTCACGAAACCGTCGAGGAGTGGGCACCGCCGTTCGGCAATTCCTATGTGATCAGCCACCCCGTCGCATGTTCCCCGTGCCACATCGCGCACCGGTCGCAATGTCCCTATTCGCTGAAATGTCTCACCGAGATCGGCGTGGATACGGTTTATGGCAAAGTCGCTGAAGGCTTGGCCCGAATCGCCGAGTCGCAACAAAAGGGCGCGGGCACATCGATCCTCGAACTGAGCGAACAGCGGGTTGCGAAGACGCTGGTGCGTGATCTGATCCAGTCGTTGGCCGATCTGGATCTTTCGGGGCTCTCAGCCGGCGAGAAACTTGAACTTGCCCAGGCGCTTGCAACGAATCATGCCGGGTCTGAGCACCGGCAGATTTTTGTCGACATTTCAGAGCTCGTCCAGCGCGATGCCAGAAGCGGCATTCAGCGCGTGGTGCGCTCGGTGCTGCGCGTCATGCTGGACAGCCCGCCCCCGGGCTTTGTCATCGTGCCGGTCTACGCCGTCAGGGGCCGTCAGGGCTATTTGAAGGCATCGCGGTTTTGTCAGGCTTTTATCGGCAATACGGCAGAGCACCAGGTCACTGATGAGCCCATCATTTATCGGGCGGGCGATTACTTTCTCGGACTGGATCTGCACCCGCACCTGGTTGTCGAGCAGCGGGAAGCTCTCGCACGGATGCGTGCGCGTGGCGTGACGGTCAAGTTTGTGGTTTTTGACCTGCTCTGCGCAACCATGCCGCAGCACTTCGTTGCCGGCTCAAAAGAGCCCTTCATCGACTGGCTGAGGGTTGTGGCCGGCAGCGATGGCGCGATTTGCATTTCCCGATCGGTGGCCGACGAGTTGAAAGTATGGTTGCGTGATCAGGGTCTTGAGTTCCCCCGCCGTTTTGGCGTTCACGATTTCCGGCTGGGTGCAGACATCAAGGGTTCGGTGCCTTCAGCCGGAATGACCGACGAAGAGTCGCGCTTGCTGGAGAATCTCAGGAATCAGACCAACTTTCTGATGGTGGGAACCCTCGAACCACGCAAAGGGCACATGCAGGCGTTGAAGGCATTCGACCGGCTGTGGCAAGCCGGCTCTGAGGTCAACCTGGTGATCGTCGGCAAGAAGGGCTGGCTGGTCGATGCGCTGGTCAGGGATATTCAGCAGCACCGGCTTTTGAACAAGCGCCTGTTCTGGCTGCAGGGCGTGAGCGATGAGTTTCTCGAGCGGATTTACGGAGTCAGTTCCTGCCTGGTCGTTCCTTCCGAGGGCGAGGGATTTGGTCTGCCACTGATCGAGGCCGCAAACCACAAACTTCCCGTCATCGCGAGGGATTTGCCGGTGTTCAGGGAAGTGGCTGGCGAACATGCGTTCTACTTCAGCGGCACCGATCCTTCCGCTCTGGCGAGCGCGATCGAGACGTGGATGGGGCTTCATCAGCGCGGCGAGCATCCAGCCTCGCACGGAATGCAGGCGGTGACATGGCAACAAAGTACTCAACAATTGTTGGACGCATTGCTGAGTAACGATGAGTAAGAATCAAATGACACTATTTCGTCAGTTCCTGACGCTGCACAGGCAATTATTCGAGCAGCTCGATGCGCTTGAGCCCAAACTCACCGAGATCGCTGCCGCCGCGGCCGAGACACTCGGTCG
>JADZBO010000206.1 GCA_020851995.1 Burkholderiaceae bacterium | reverse complement strand
TCATATATCCACTGGTACAACGAAAAGCGAATCAAGATATCCCTTGGGTCGCTCAGCCCATCGGAATACAGGGAAAGTCTCGGACTTACGACGTAAATCAGTCCAACTTTTCCGCCGCACCCCCAGGTGGTCAGTATTCAACCGGCGCCAACAGATTATGGGCTTGGCGGAAAATCGCGGCGTTGCGCACAAAATAAAGGGCGCGGCGCGCGCAATTGCGCTTGGGCTTGTCTTGGTCGCCGGGATGGCGTTCGCCTGCGGTTCAGCAACGGCCGCCGATCCCGCCTACCCGACCAAACCCATCCACATCGTGGTCGGCTACACCCCTGGGGGACCGACTGATATCCCCGCCCGACTGGTCGGCCAAAAGCTCGGTGAATTGCTTGGCCAACCGGTCGTCATCGAGAACCGGCCTGGTGCCGGGGGCAATGTGGCGCTTGAGGCGGTGGTGCGAGCAGCGCCGGATGGCTATACGCTGGCCTGGGTTTCACCGGGGGCGACGGTGGCGAAGGCGCTATTGCCCAAGCTGAGCTACGACCTGATGACGGACCTGGTGCCTGTATCGCAGGCGACTTCTGCCGCGGGATTCCTGGTGGTGAATCCGTCGTTGCCATTCAAGACGGTGGCGGAGTTTGTCGATTATTGCAAGGCGCATCCGGGCGAACTGCACTACGGGTCGTCGGGCACTGCCGGCTCGCCCCACTTGGCCGCCGAGTGGTTCAAGTCGATCGCGGGGATCGATATCGTGCATGTGCCTTACAAGGGGACGTCCCCGCAGATCGTGGATTTGTTATCCGGGGTGACCAAGGTCGGGTTCCCGACGATGCCAGGCGTGATCGAGCACGTGAAGGACGGCAAGTTGCGCGCGCTGGTCGTGAGCAGCGCGCAGCGCAGCCCGCTGTTGCCGGATACCCCGACGATGATTGAGTCTGGTTACCCGGGGTATGTGGCCACGTCCTGGACTGGGGTGATGGTGCCTGCGGGCACACCGCCTGCGGTGGTGGCGAAGCTGAGCGAATCGATGGCCAAGGTGCTGGCGATGCCGGAAATACATCAGCGTTTGCTGGATAACGGTGCGGAAGGCGTTAGCAGCACCCCGGACGAGTTCCGCGCGTTTTTGCTGGGCGAAATCGTCAAATGGACCAAAGTGGTTCGCGAAGCCAACATCCGGATCGACTGACGCGACGTGGGATCAACGCCTGGCAATCCGCCCACGACGGGCGCCGCAACCCGGCTTGTGAACACCACAGCAAACCCGCCAAATCCTCGGTAACATGCCACCACAGTGGCACAACAGCCACGCCGATAAGCAGAAAGACCATGGGACTCTGGATCAAGCGAATCTTTATCGCCGTGACGACGCTGATCGTCGTGGTGGTGTGCGCGCTGTTCGTTTTTATCCTGTCTTTCAATGCCGACGCCTATAGAACAGACCTGCAACGGCTGGTAAAGGAGCGCACCAATCGTGAGCTAACAATTGCGGGGGAGTTGAAGGTTGAACTATTCCCGAAACTGGCGATCCGGGTGCGGCAGGTGAGCCTTTCGGAACCAGGGCGTGCCGATTTGTTCGCGTCGATCGACGATTTGCGCGCCAGCATGGCGATCTGGCCGCTGCTGACGAACAAGATCGTCATCGACGAACTGGTATCGTCCGGGATCCGGGCCAATCTGGTGCGCACAAGTGATGGCAAGGGCAACATCGATGACCTGATGCGCTGGCTTAGCGGGGACGGCAGCCCGGCGGTTGTGCCCGCTGTCACGCTTGCAACGGACGCGATGACAATCGACGTGGCCAGCATCGAGCTCAAGGATGCTGACATCACGCTGCGCGACGAGCACAGTCAGTCGGTCTGGGATATCACGGCGCTGTCGCTTGCAACCGGCCGGATTGTGCGCGACACACCTGCGGAAATGAATCTGGAAGCTTCGATCAAGGGTTCCGGGGTTCCGGAAGGCGCAAAGGTTACGGCGAAGGCCCTGGTTACCGTCAACCTGCAATCTCGCAAGATCGATGCCAGGGATCTTGTCATGGTGGCTAGGGGGGACTGGTCGGGGGCTGCGTGGCTGCCGGAGCCCGTGGTCGCTCTTGAGGTGGTGGCGCGATCGACTTACGTTGGAATTGACGGCGCAGATTCCCGCATCACGATGGATCAACTGGCGGTGCGTGCCAAGGGCCTGCGGGCGGGGAGCCCGCTGGAATTCTCGCTGGATCTGCCGGCTTTCGAGATGACTGCCGACACGATCCGCGCGGCATCGTTTACGAGCCGCCTGCGGGTTGACGGCGTGCCTGCACTAGATGCCGCGTGGGTAGGCGAGGGGCTTTCCGGCAGCCCCCAGGCCTGGGGCCTTGCACGGCTGGATACCACCCTGACTTCGAAACGGCAATCACGCAGTACGCGCAGCTTTGTCTCCAGCCCGGTGCAGGTCCGGACGGAGCCGCTGTCGATCACGCTTGCGGAGCTGCGTGGCGATGTCAACCTGACCCCAACAGACCCGAAGCTCAGCCAACGGCGCCTTGTGGTCAAGGGCAATCTGGCGGTGTCGTTCAGCGGCAAGCCCAACGATCCGCAGCCACTGTCGATCCGTGCCCGATTTGAATCAATCCCATTCGGCTTGGCGTGGACCGGGATGGACATCGAAAGCCCGCTCGATGGGATGGCCAGCCTCGATCTGGATCTGAAGGCGGCGGATGGCTCCTGGGAGAAGGCGCAAGACTCGGTTGCCGGCACCGTGCAACTGAAGATTGAGCAGGCTGCGATCCGCGGGATCGATTTTGCGGAAGGGCTCGATGCGTTGCGCGCGATCGCCAGGCCCTCGGCCGACGTGCGGTTTAAGGGGGATTCCGCCAAGCGAACGGAGTTTGACAACGTGGAGGTTGGCCTGCGCCTGGACGGGGCGATGGCGAGCTTCACCAAACTGCACATGCACGGACTCAATTGGCGCGTTGAGCTGGGTAAGCCGGCTGAGGTCAACCTGCGTGACGGTACGGCAAACCTGGGTGTGGTCCTGCACCTGCTGGGCCCGCAACGTATTACGGCGGGCAAGGTGTCGGTCGAGGTACGCTCACTGGTTGTGCCGTTAAGGCTGACGGGTGCGCTGAACAACCCGTACGTCAACATCGACTGGCCGGATCTGGAGCGCGACCACCTTGGTATGGCGTTGCGGCAGAAGTTGCTGGAGTGGGACGGTAAGGCGGGTGCAGCTGGCCCCGGGGCGCGGGGGCGTTGAAGTCGCCAGGGGCGTTGTGCCCAAGGCAAGGAGCAGATGTTTCCATCGTAGTATTGAGACTTTGATGCGCCTTGCCATCGCATTACAGTGCGAATTGACAGCCCAGATGCCTGCGATGAGAATCAAGACCATGGAGGTTCGCTTAGCGATCTCTGATCGCCTTTCGGATAAACGGGTGTCAATTGCAGCCCGATAACCTGACCGTTTGAATATGTCCACACGCGAAGTCCCTACAGCTAAAACACCGAATTCAGCCGCTGAACAGCGCCACACCAGGCGACTGCCGCTTCGTGATGCTTTCGGTCGACCAAGGTTCAGTGAAGTGGGCCAGCCCCAGGTGCGTCCGGGCGATGAAGCGTCAACGTTACTTAGAAAGGCCGCTTTGGCGCTGCGGACCCCCGGTATTGCAAGAGCAAGCGTCTTCCGTAGTGCGTCCAAGCATCACGGGAAGGTATTTGCCTATTTCGCTCACCCTGCGGACTCAACCATGTTGATTCGAGAAGCCGAGGATGGGACGCGTGAAACCGGAAAAATTGGCGCTGATGGCCGATTCCGCGTTTCTCGGAAATCGATTTGACGCGCAGACGCGCACCACGCCTTGATCGTCTGCTGGCTGACCTAGTGCAGGGGGCAAAACGCCCGGCTGCATTTGTATTGGCTGGGCACAACGGCTCGGGCAAATCGACGCTCTGGTACGATCGGTTGGTAATCAGATTGAAAATGCCACTGATCAATGCTGACAGGTTGACGTCTTCCATCTTGCCTGAGACGGATCGGAACGGAGTGCTTCCGGCTTGGGCGCAGTGTCTTCGGGACGAGGACGTTAGGTGACGATCTTTTTTGATAATAGTCTCGAACTGGAAGATGCATTTTCACTGGTTCGGGTGCAGCAAAAGGACTCGGTTCTGTTTGATTGCCGTGACGACACATTTGATGTCCCCGCGGACCTTCGGCGGGTCGCTAGGATGTGGCTACCTAAAGTGTGTGGGGCATGGGATTCCACAGCAGCGGCGACAGGTTATGAACGAGCTTGTCCTTAAATGCATCGGGAACAAACGTACTCCAATGATCCAACGGGGTCGGAAATACAAGATGCCGCACACCCGAGGCAGGATCGATTGGCTGATAACAATATATTCGTTCAAAACTATGTGATTGAGTCGTCAGCCAATACTGAAGCAACGTAATAACTGATTCGCTGAGGGTAAAAGACCAGTGAGTGATGTAGATCAGAAGAACAATTCCAGATTTTTTTGCTCCCCGATACCGTACAGATTTACTTAGAACCTTGCTGAGTATGTACGCGGCGAAGTCGTATGGCTTATACGTAGACGGCGCAACTTTGTAAGAGCCGCGGAGGTTCTCAAGTGGCGCGACTTCAATCAACTCAAGGTATTTGTTTCCGTCGGTCGTCTTGAGAAAAAAGTCAAAATCATTCTCTGCGTTTTGATCGACGTTCGTTATCATTAGTCCGTCGGGCATGATTTCAGACGCAAATGCCTGCACAATTAGAGCCTCGATCTCATCTTTTGTATCGGGAAACCGAACCTTATGAAACTCGGCCCCCGCAGCGCACAGGCGTATGGGGCCAATAGTACCAACGGGCTTTTTGTGTATTTTCTTCGTCATGTTGTCGCCGATTTTGGGTGGTTGTGTAGTGCCCTCTGATTTTACGGGTCAATTCTGAGGCAAATGACATGTGGGATCAGGCACTACTCGTCACCGCAGTTTCACTGATCTTCATCCTGGCGGGAGTCGTCAAGGGCGTACTCGGCATGGGGTTGCCGACGGTGGCGATCGGCATCCTCGGGCTTGTGATCGCGCCGGTGGAGGCTGCGGCGATGCTGGTGTTGCCGTCGCTTGTAACGAACATCTGGCAACTGGTGGCGGGGCCAAGCTTTCGGCAACTGAGCAGGCGTTTCGCAACGCTGCTGGTCGGAATTTGCCTGGGTGCGCCGATTGGTGTGAGCTTTATCGTGATGGGTTCGGTGAACCTGGTCTCCATCGGGCTTGGCACAGTGCTGGCCGCCTACGGGCTGATGGGGCTGCTGCGCCCGCATTATTCGGTACCCGGAATGTGGGAAAGGTGGCTGTCGCCGGTGATCGGGTTTGTGACTGGAATCCTGATGGGGGCGACGGGGATATCTGCGCTACCGGCAGCACCGTACTTCTCGGCGCTGAACCTCAAGCGTGAAGATATGATCCAGGCGCTGGGGCTTTCGTTTACGGTTTCCTCATTAATGCTCGCCCTTGGCCTATTGGCGTCGGGCACTTTCCAGATGGCGGTAGCTGGGAGCTCGCTGCTTGCGCTGATCCCCGCGTTTGCGGGGATGTTTCTGGGGCAGTGGGTGCGGGATAAATTGCCGCAGGAGGCCTTTCGACGATGCTTCTTCGCAGGACTGGTGGTACTGGGCATCTACATGGCGGCGCGAGCCTGGCAACTGAATTAGTCTTGTCAGGAGACTTGTTTGCTGTGGTTTATATCCTTGATTTAAGCCAATAGAACGTTCGTCCAATCTGCTCACGCAGGGCAAGGCTCGTGAGTGCCAGGGAGTCCGCGTTTGGCAGAAAATCCATTGGCGTGGTGTCACGGATCTCGACGTGGAAATCGACAGGGTAAGGAATAACTTTTAAGTGTTGCGATTCAAACAGGCGCACCGATCGCTGCATGTGGAACGCGGAAGTGACAAGCAGCACGCTGGGATTTGGTCCGGAAAGTAATTTCCTGACCGCTTTGGCCTCTTCCTCCGTATTTTTTACGTCATCCGTTAGCAAAATATGCGCAGAAGGAATGCCCATGGATTCAGCAACTCCTGTTAAGACGGCTCCCTCAGTCTCAGTCTGACTGTTCCAGGGCAATTTGCCACCGGTGAATATCAGCTTCGGTGATTTCGCGAGCTTGAATAGTTCAATGCCAGCGAAAAATCGGTCTGGGTCACTCCATTCGTAGACGATGCCCTTAGCCGATGGCACGCCAACCAGCATCCCGCTCAATACAACGATGGCATCTGCGTTTGGCATCGTGGCGGGGTCCTGACGAAACGGTGGCCCTTCGATCAGACCAAAGAGGTATTTCGACGCGACCGGCGTGCTCAGCAGATACAGTGCTGCGACGGTAGCAATAACAACTTTTTTCCGCGATGTCACTGTGCCGTACACAATGACCACGTAGGCAATTGCGAGCGGAGAAAAGAGCAGCGGAAGTATTTTGTGCAGATAAATCATCGGATTCGGTGAAGGCTCTTCTACAGCAATCGAGCGTTGCAAGTTGTGTAAGGAACGTCCCAATCTTTAGCAAGTCGTTTCGCCAATTCTGGGTTGTAAAACTGGTTTCGACTCTCGATCGACCAGACCAGTTTGACGGGTGGTATGGGAGGATTCCTGAAATCGGCTGCTGTCTTGAGCAATGACGTGGCGACTGCTTTCGGACTTTTGTTATAGAGCCATTCCAGCAAGGTTCCCGGATGCATCAGAACGGTATTGAGCGGCGTCAGCAACGCTTGCGGTAGGTCAGCCAGATTTTCCGTTACGAGTATCACGCTTCGTACAAGCTTTTCGGCCAGATAGCCCGCCGCACTGGCCACATGAATGTCGTCCATGTCCTTCATGGCTTTGAGTGATGCATACCGAGGTTGGGTAGCCAATTTGTCCAATGTATCTTCAAAGACCCACCCGGGCGGCGTCGACGATTTCACCAAGTGTAATTTTGTCGTTTCAATTCTTGCAGATGCCCAAAGTAAATCCTCGGGCGTCGGCGCTCATTTTTAATGTATCCGCCCGGAGTCGGCTGCGGTGCCTGATGTATTCTGCTTCGATTTCCGGAGTCCAGTACAACGCAATGTGACCAGCCGCGTGCAGGTCAAATAGTGAGGCGGAAACTACATCTTTAACTAGAATGCATGCATCGGCAAGGACGGCTGGAGCGCGACTTACCCCGCGCATTAACCGAGGCCCATTTTTTTGGCCAGGTTGATCGCTTCGTCGCGAGCGTTTGTCCGTTTGCTCCGTTGCCGGGTGGTTTCTCTGAGGGGAGATGGATCTACATCGCGCGGGCCCGAGCGATTGTTTTTCACATCAGTCGGGAAATTAGTCTGCTTGCGGTGCTTCGTCATCCAGTTCTCAAAGTCACCGGAGTGAACACGACGATGACCCTTTTCTGTTTTGGTGACGCGCCCGCCAAAACCCGGATTATCTAGAAGCGCAGCTATGAATGGACGGCTGTACCCTGATTTACGCGCCGCTTCTTCAGTCGTTAACCACTCGTCCTGCTTTTTGGGGACAAATTTGACCATTGTCTCCAGAAGCCTCTCGCTTGCCATCATCCTGCTAGCCAGCGTGCGACTGAGCACCGAGACGGCATTGCGAGTGAGGGGATGCCCTTTCGTCCACTCGACAGAGAGCAGCAGGGGCGAGAGCTCTCCGCTGATCACCAAAGCCAGGTCCTTTTGCGCTCTTTCCCGTTGCGAGATCGTCACGAATTGCCCTTAAAAACGAAATAATCGAAAATAACTATACGTCATCACGTCAATCGGCGCAAGCGGATTGACCGATGGTGTATCACTACTCTATTGACGCTAAGACCAACGCGGATTCATGGAGCGACTAGATCGCCAGTTGCCCACTGCGTAACCCACTCACTCCACCGTAATCTTGCGATTTGCAATCAGGTTCTTCCAGCGCTCGTTCTCCCGCACTACAAACGCGTAGAACTCCTCCGGCTGGTTGGCGACGATAGTAATGCCGAGGTCCTCAAGCTTTTTGACATTCGCCGGTTCGTGCATCGCCTTGACTGCGGCATCGGTGAGCTTCCTTTTAACGTCTTGCGGCAACCCCTTGGGGGCGACGAGGCCCTGCCATCCAAAGACTTCCATGCCCTTGATTCCGGCTTCAGCAAACGTTGGCACATCCGGTAGCGCCGGCGAACGCTTGTCGTCGGTAATCGCGATCGCATGCAACTTTCCAGCGCGGATTTGCGGCAACACGGCGTTGATGTTGGTCATGAAGAAATCGACCTGGCCACCTAGCGTATCCTGCAACGCCGGCGCGCCGCCTTTATAGGGCACGTGCAAGCCGGTGGTGTCGGATTGTTGCCAGAGCAGCTCTGCGGCCAAATGGTCGGATGCACCGACGCCCGAGCTCGCAAAGGTGGTCTTGCCGGGGTTCTTTTTCATGAGTTCAATCACTTGCGCCACGGTGCGCTCTGGGCGCGCCGGGCCGGTGACCAGCACGTTGGGTGCCTGGAAGGGCAGGCTGATGTAATCGAAATCCTTCAGGGGATCGTAGGCGACGGCCTTGAGCAGGTGCGGTGCGACGACGAAGGTGCCGATGGAGGAAACGAAGATCGTGTAGCCATCGGGCGCGGCGCGCTTGACCTGGGCGCCTGCGATGGTGCCCGTGGCGCCGGGCTTGTTTTCGACGACGATGGTCTGGCCAAGAGTTGCCTGCATGGAGGGCGCAAGGGTGCGTGCCGCCAGATCGGTCGGACCACCCGCCGGAAAGCCAACGATCATGTTGATCGGCTTATCGGGGTAGGTACCGGTTTGGGCGGTGGCCGAAAGGCTTGCGCCGAGGACTGCAACGGCGAGCAGGGTCTTGATCATCTTTGTCCCATCCTTGTTGTTTGTTTTACCTTCTTGTTGCGTCGACTATTTGGCAAGTACCTCAGGGTTGACGACGAACTGCGGTTGCTTGCCTTCGATGATCGCGGCCATGTCGTCGGCCATCGATTTGAAGATGCGGCGCATGGCGCCATCGGACGTGGCTAGCGCGTGGGGCGAGCAGAGGAAGTTTTCTTCACGGAATATCGGGTGGGTGTGGTTTGGCGGCTCAATCGCAAAGACGTCGAGCGCGACCCCCGCGAATTGGCCGGACACCAGCATGTCATGCAACGGATCCAGGCTTTCAACAATGCCGCCACGCGCAAGGTTGATGAAGTAGGACCCGGGTTTGACTTGAGTGAGCAACGGGCGGTTGATCATACTCATGGTTTCTTCGTTCTGCGGGCAGTGCAGGGTGATGAAATCCGATTGCGACATGACCTCGTCCAGGCTCACCAGCTTGACGCCGAGGTCTTCGGCAATTTGCGGATCCAGGTAGGGGTCGCGCGCGATGATGTTCATTTCGAACGGCCGGGCGAGCCTGGCCACGATCTTCCCGATGCGCCCCAGCCCGATGATCCCGAGCGTCTTGCCATCGAGGTCGCCGGACCGCCTGCCACCAATGCGGGAGTTCCAGTTGCCGCGCTTGGTCTCGTGATCCCAGTGGGCGGAGTTTGCAAAGCGACAGCATGAAGGTCATCGCGGCCTCGGCGACGGCACGGGCGCACGCGCCCGGTGCGTTGACGACGGGGATGCCGCGGGCGGTGGCGGCCGGGATATCGACGGTCTCGTAGCCGACGCCGGTGCGGCCAATTACCTTGAGATGGGGGGCGGCATTCATCAGGCGCGGTGTTGCCGGAACCTGCCCGCGAATGACAAAGGCGATGGCGTCAGCGGCCTCAGCATGCAGGCCGGCTTCGGTCGGCTCTTTGACAATAGGGAATTCGCCGTGCTGTGCGAGCTTTTGCTCGGCGTTTGCGTCAAGGGGTTGGGTAGATAGAATAATAGGCTTCGACATGGTGCGGATGCAGCCTGGGTGACGGAATTCGCCATTGTCAACGTGTACGCCCGAGTTTAGTTGAGTTAACGTCTTCTGACCCGAGCAGCAACATTGCACGCACGTGCGCCGTTGTGTAAGGTAGTGCCGCAAAGCAGCATCGTCTCCTCCAGCGCGGCGGTACTGCGAACTGGCCAGCACATCACAGTGGCACCCGCGCCAAACGCGGGCGGAGGATTTCAACATGCGGATCTGGTATCAAAGCCTGGTGGAGGGCGGTCGCGTCCCTTCGTATTTTGAAGGTCTGGCCGAGCGGGCCCGGCTAATCGCACGCCCAGGCGTCGAGGTTAAGTTCGCCAGCATGCCGGAAGGTGTCTACGGTCCGCACGCGCCTGCCGAGGTCGTTATTTACCCCTACATGATGTCGCTGCACATCCAGTTCATCCTGGATAACGCTTTGCGCGCACAGGCTGAAGGCTACGACGTCTTTGCGGTGGGCTCGGTGCAGGATCCGGGTCTGGAAGAGGTGCGCTCTTTGCTGGATATCCCCGTGGTCAGCTACGGCGAGGCTGCGATGCATTTTGCGTGCATCCTGGGGAGTCGCTTTGTGGTGATTGCCTTCCAGGATGGCTTTGATCAGATGATGGATTTGCGGATCCGACGGCTTGGCCTGGCGGAGCGCGGTCTGCCGACGATGCTGATGGATGCGACCTTCAAGGATGTTGGCCGTGCGCAGGGCAATCCGGATGACGCGCTGGTCGATCGATTTATCTCGACCGCGCGCGAGGCGATCGCGCGGGGTGCGGAGGCAATCATTCCGGGCCAACTGTATCTGAGCGAGGCGATCGCCCGTGCGGGGGTCACCCGGATTGATGAAGTGCCCATCATTGATGGGCTCGTGTCGACACTAAAGATGGCCGAGGCGATGACGGATTTCAAACGGTTCGGGATCAGCGTGACGCGGCGAGGCTACACGCATGCGCGGCCGCCAGCTGACATGGTTGATTACGCGCGGCGTTTGCACGGCAGACCGGAAATCTCTGACGGTAAATAAAGGTGTTTGGCGCCTGCGCCTGCGCACATGCGCCTCGGTGGCGGCAGGCCTGATTTGATCGAATATTCCTTTACGAGGTTTGATGATGTCGCTCATTGCCAGAATCCTGCAATTCGCCGTGATGTGTGCGATTCCTTTCGGCGTTGCCTCGGCGGCCGGCTACCCGGTCAAGCCAATTCACATTCTCGTCGGGTTCCCGGCAGGCGGCGGCGCCGATGTCGTCGCGCGCCAAGTGGCTGCGGGGATCAGTCAGGAACTCGGCCAACCAGTCGTCGTTGAAAACCGCGCCGGTGCGGGTGGCAACATTGCGGCGGCCGCGGTGGCCAAGAGCGCGCCGGATGGCTACACCATCTACCTGGCAACGGCGTCCAACGGGATCAATGCCGGTGCGGCCGCAGCGGGCAAGCTCAAGCTCGAATACGACTTGCTGGTGGATTTGCAACCGGTCGTGTTGCTGGTACGCAATCAGAATGTCCTGGTGGCCAATCCGGCGTTGCCGGTGTCATCGCTGCAGGATTTGCTGGTGCTGGCAAAGCAAAAGCCGGGGGTGTTGAACTTCGGTGTGATGACGCCGGCCTCGCTCGTCACAGGCGAACTGTTTCGCCAGATGGCGGGGGTATCGATCAGCGATATCCCCTATAAGGGCGCAGCGCCCGTGGTCAACGACCTGATCGGTGGTCAGGTGGAGCTTGCCTTTATCGACGTGGCCGCGGTGGTGCCGCATATCCAGTCCGGCAAGCTACGGGCGCTGGGTGTGACCAGCAATCAGCGCTTTGATGGCCTGCCAGACGTGCCGACCATTGCAGAGGCCGGGGTGGCGGGCTTTGAGGCGGCGGGATGGCTCGGGCTGATGGCGCCGGCGGGCACACCCCCGGAGGTCATGCAAACTTTGAACCGGGCCGCAGCCCGGGCGTTGCAAAACCCGGAGCTGCGCCAGCGCTTGAATAACCTCGCGGTCACCCCTGCTGCGGGCAGTGTCGAAGAATACCGCAGCTTCTTGAAGAACGAAGTCGATAAATGGGCGCGGGTGATGCGCGGTAGCGATATCAGCCTGGGCAATTAAGCCCGCTTGGGCGACCTGCGTGCGGTTAGTTTCCCAGGATCGAAGCCGCCGCGTGCTCCCCGGCGATCAGTCCCAGCCCGAGTGCAGAAAGCAGGCCATTACCGGACAGGTAGCCATCAGGGCCATCGCCCGAAATTCCCGCCGCAGTGCCACCGCCCGCATAAAGATTCCGGATCACGGAGCCGTCGGGCCGCAGCACGCGTGCATGAATATCCACCGATAAACCGCCTTGCGTGTGCGCAAGCGCCCCGGTGATGGTTGCGCCATAAAAGGGTGGCGTCAGCGGAGCACCGAAGGTTTCACGCCCAAAGCGGTCTTGCCGGGCCTGCGCATCACGCTGGTATGCATCAAAAGTCTGGCGCAATGCGACCGGATCCAGGTGGAACAACACGGCCAGGTCTTCGATGGTCGAAGCGCTGCGCAACGCGCCGGCTTCGATGGTTTCGCGGAAATGTGCGTTGGGCGCGAGAATATCGTAGATGCGCTGGTCGAAGATCTCGACGGCGCGGCCTTCGGGCTGTGCCAGCACGATCCCGGCAAGCTCTGAATACCCGAGGTCCTCGCGGGTAAAGCGCTCGGCATTGCGGTTGACAATGATCGCGCCAAGCATCGGCATTTCAGGAAGCAAACGCGTGCCGTACCCGGGGCAAACAAAGCCATGTCCCTGGTAGCCAGTCATATGCTTGACCGACGCCCCAAGCGCCATGCCCCAGCGGATGCCGTCGCCGGTGTTGCCCCCTGCGCCGATGCAGGTGACATCGGCCATCTCCGGGATGAAGCGGCGCAGCATCTCGCGGTTTGCGCCAAAGCCATCGCAGGCAAGGATGACCTTCTTTGCGCCGATCCGCTCGGTTCCGTCAGCGCCGGCGAGCACGCCGATGACCTTGCCGACTTCGTCCGTGATGAGGCCGGCACCGGGCGTGCGATCAGCGAAGGTGACGTTGGGGAATCGCTTCAGGGCCTCGTGCAGCGCGGCCACGAGCGGCGCGCCGGATCGTCCGGGTGGATTGTGCAGGCGCAGGAACGAAAACCCATACCGGCTGGAATCGGTGTTTAGCGTCATCGGCAGGCCGACTTCGTCGACGAGCAGATCGATGATGTCGCGTGAACGGCGGCAGAGTTCGAGGACGATGGCGCGGTTGGCCTGGCCGTGGTTCTTGCGCAGGATGTCGTCGGCCATTTGTTCGGGTGTGCCGTCAATGCCGGCCGCTTGCTGAAACCGCGTGCCGGAAGCCGGGATCGAGCCGCTGGCGAGCTCGGTATTGCAACCCGATCGGGTGTCTTTTTCGAGCAGGATGGTCTCGATGCCACGCTTGGCGGCTGCATAGGCGGCCATCAGTCCGCAACCACCCGCGCCGACGATGACCAGGTCGGTCTCTAAATCCCATTCTTGCGACACGCGGTGATCCCCCTGTGTTTGCTACTGAATTGCGCTGATCCGCCGGCGCGTTGACGCGCGGATGCGCTTAAGTGTGTGTTGCCTGTGCTGCGCAGGCCTTTTTGTAGTGTTCAACGATTTCACGTCCGGTGGCAAGCCACACGCCTTCGTGCGAGCAGATGTGCGCAAGCGCGGCGTCGAGCGCGCCGATGCGGTGGGGCTGGCCAGTCACGAAAGGGTGCACGGCGATTGCCATGACTCGGCCGGATTGCGCGCCTTCACGGTACAGGGTGTCGAACTGCGCCTTGAGCGTGCGCTCAAATTCAGGCACGGAGCACTTCATGTCAAAGTAGGCGGGCACATCGTTGGTTTGCACGGAGTAGGGCAGTGAGACCATGGGCGGGGAACCGATGTCCATGGTGTAGGGCTGATCGTCGTTCACCCAATCGCACACGTACTGGATGCCAGCCTCGGAAAGATATTCGAGCGTGTTCCAGGTTTCGGCAAGGCCGGGACCAAGCCAGCCTAAGGGGCGTGTGCCGGAGGCGGCTTCGATGCGATCCAGGGCATCAAAGATCGCGGCGCGTTCGTGTTCGGGGCTCATTTCGTTGATGCGCAGGGCGTTGGTCTGGCCGTGGCCCATAAGCTCCCAGTCGAGGCGGCCGGCTTCTTCGATGATTTCCGGATGGTGCTCGCAAAGCTCGCTATTGAGTGCGGTGGTGGCGCGAATGCCGTAGCGGGTGAGGGTTTCCATGATCCGCCAGACGCCGACCCGGTTGCCGTAATCCCGCAGCGACCAGTTGCGCACGTTGGGCACGCGGGCGTGCTCGCGCGCGACGCGCTCGTTGACGACACCGGGCATGACGTCGTCCAGGCCAAAGAACTCGATGTTTGGGTTCACCCACAGCGCGACGCGCGCGCCGCCCGGCCATTCAAGCTTGGGGCGGCGATGGATGGGGGTGTACTTGAAGGGACCATAACGCTGCGGTTGCATGAAACCTCGGTGTGGATGGATGGTGGACCAGGCGCGTGCTTGTGCGGGATGGCCGTCGGATTCGCTGGATGTACCGTATGCCTTGATGGTTCTGGATATGCCGGCTGTGCCTATTCGGCCTTGATGCCGCTTGCCTGGATCGCGCGCTGCCACTTGACGGTCTCTGCGCGGATGAAGTTCGCAAAATCCTCCGGCGACCCGATCAGGACGGTGGTTCCGATCGCGGCGTAGCGCTGTTTCATCTCTGGGGTCGTCAGCACCTGGGCGATGGTCTGGTTCAGCTTTGCAATGATGTCGGGCGGGGTGCCTGCGGGGGCAAGGATGCCGTTCCAGGTGACTGCGGTGTAGCCGGCGACACCGGATTCGATCATGGTGGGCGTATCGGGCAAGGCATCCGAGCGCTGTGCGCCGGTCACCGCGATCGCGCGGACAGTGCCCGCCTTGATCTGCGGCAGCGCTGAGGGCAGGACGTTGAACATGAAATCCACTTGCCCCGACATCAGATCCGACAGCGCCTGGCCACCGCCCTTGTAGGGGACGTGGACGGTCTTGATCTGGGCAGATTCGTTGAACAACTCCCCCGCAAGGTGAAGTGACGTGCCCGCACCCGGCGATGCATAGTTGAGCTTGCCCGGGCTTTGCTTTGCCAGGTCGATGAGTTCGCTGACTTTGGTCACGGCGAGGGTGGGGCGCACGATCAGTACGTTTTGTACGCTGCCCACCAGCCCCACGGGGGCAAAATCCTTGGCCGGATCAAATCCCAGGTTCGAATAGAGACTGGCATTGGTGGCAAGCCCCGGGGTGCCCAGCAGCAGGGTGTAGCCGTCGGGCTTTGCACGCGCGACTTCGGCCATGGCACGGTTGCCGCCCGCGCCGGGCTGGTTATCGACAACGACGGGAACGCCCAGCGCCTCGGAAAGCGCAGGGGCGATGGTGCGGGTGAGGATGTCTGATCCACCCCCGGCCGCAAAGCCGACGATGATCTTGATCGGGCGATCGGGATACGCGGCTTGCGAGATCGGGGCGATGCAGAGCAGTAGCGCGCTTAACAGCAGTCGGCAGATGTTCATCGGATCCTCGGCGTGGCGGGTTGACGTGCGTAACGATGACCGGGCTTATTCGTAGGCGGGCTTGTCAGGCCGTAGGCTGTGTTGCCTTGAGCCGGGTGATCAGCTCGGTGGCGGGCATGACATCGGCATATTTTTGCGCGATGTCGAACAGGTTGACTTTGTGCGAGGTGATCCCGCGGTCATACACGCAATCGTAAGGCACCGCGACTTTGAAGTTGAGCGAAAACGCATCGACCACGGTACCGCGCACGCAGCCGCTGGTCGTGCACCCGGTCACGATGACGGTATCGACGGCAAGGTCGATCAGGTGGCTGCACAGGGCGGTGCCAAAGAAGGCGCTCGGGTGCTTCTTGGGGATGAGCACGTCGCCAGGCTTGGGGGCCACCTCGGTGACGAATTCGTAGCCCTTGGCGGATATGCCCATGATCGCGGGGACTTTTTCGGCCAGGCGCCCGCCCTCGGTAGCGACCTTGGGGGCGACGTGGGGGTAAAGCACGGGCCAGCCCCTTTCGCGGAACAACTGCACGAGCGGCATCATGGCATCGACCGCCTGCCAGCCGACTTCGCCGCAGGAGGTGGGAAACTCCTTGATGGCGTCCCAGAAAGGCGCACGCACGGTGCCCACGGTGCGGTACTGCACGTCGATGATGAGCAGGGCGGGGCGAATGCCAAGGCCACTCGGCCTGCCAAAGCCGGCGGCGCCATAGGCCCGCTGCTCTTCTGCGCTGATGACGTCGTCCCATGGGTTCATGATGTTTTCCTGGCGATGGATCTGTGGGTCTGTGGAAGTGTCGAAGTGTCAGCCGTTGGCGGGGTGTGCATCGCGGCGAAGGTACGCGCCATAGCCGGCCGGCCCCACGAGCTTGTGGTCGCGCATAATCGTCTTCCCGCGCAGGATGGTTTCGACCGCCCAGCCCTTGAAGCTCCAGCCGTCGTAGATGCTGTAGTCGGAGTAGGAGCCGAGTTCGGCCGCGTTGACGACGCGTTCCTTTTGCAGATCGACGAGCGTCAGGTCGGCGTCGCCGCCCACGCGCACGGATCCCTTGCGGTCGTCGATATTGAATATCTTTGCGGGATTGGTCGACACGAGGCTGCAGATGCGTTGCAGCGACAGGCCGCGCTTGTGGTAGCCCTCGTGCAGGAGCACGGGCAGGATGGTTGCAGTGCCGGGGAAGCCTTGCGAGGCGAGCCAGAAGCTCTTGTCCTTGGTGGCGCGCTTGCGCGGGCAGTGGTCGGAGGCGACGACATTGACGCTGCCGTCGGCCAGTGCCTCCCAGAGGCTTTCGCGGTCGGCGGCGCTGCGAAACGGCGGGTTGGCCTTTCCCATCCCGCCCAGGTCCATGTCGCTGGTGTGGGTCAGGTAATGCGGGCAGGTTTCGACGAAGACGCGGTCGTAGCGCGTGCGCCAGCGGCGGACTTCGTCCATGCCCATGGCCGAGCTCATGTGCGGGATATAGAGGGTGGCGCCGAGCTTTTCCGCCATGAACATGGCGCGGATGCAGCTTTCGGCTTCGGTGATTGGTGGTTTGACGGCTTCCCACTGCTTCAGGGTGTTAATGCCTTCGACCAGTTGGGCGTTGCGCAGGCGGTTGACGATTTCGATGTTTTCGGTGTGGCAGACGATGGTGAGCCCGCCGATTTGCGCGGCGGTCTTGAGTAGTTCGTAAAAGTAGCCGTCGTCGGTGCCATCGAGCCCCAGGTAGCGGCCTTCCTCGCCCTTGAAGTTCATGAAATATTTGAACGAGGTGACGCCGTACTTGTGGACGTAGCTTTCGAGTTCCTGCAGGTGGGGCTCACTGGCGGTGCTGAAGTGAAAGCCGTAATCCACATAGGCGCGGCTCTGGGCGTAGCCTTGCTCGCGGTCGTAGACATCGGCGTAGCTTTCGTTGTTGAGGAAGAACGCGAGGATGGTCGAAAACCCGCCAAGCGCCGCGTGCGCGGTCTCGGTGGAGTATTCGGTGATCTTTTCCCCAAAGCCAAAGTGCACGTGGGCGTCGATCAGGCCCGGGAACACGTGCAGGCCGTCGATGCGTCGCTCTGCTAGGTGGCTTGCCACGGCGGTGCCGGGTGCCATGAGGGCGGCGATTTTGCCGTGCTCGCAGAGGATGTCCAGCGGCTGCGGTGGGGTGTCGGCGCTCACCACTATGCCACCGCGCAGCACGAACGGTGTTTGCACGGCCGAATCGGGTGAGGGGGTGGAGGGCTGGGTCATTTAGCTTTCCTTGGTGCCGGGAGCTGCGGTGTGGAGTGTTGCGGTTGCTGCAGTGCTTTCAAGCGAGGTCTTCATGCGGTTTGTACCTGTCGTCAGTTCATGTGGTGTGCTCAAACAACGTAAAAGACTCGATCAATTCGTCGCGCGACACCTGATCGCAGATGCATTGCAAAAACGGCCTGGGCGGTTGCGCCGTCGCCTGACTTGCCTGCGTGGATTCCGATGCGCCCTGTAGCGGAAGTCTGAAGCGCACTGGCGCAACAAAATGCCCTTGAACGGCCTGAATCACCCACAGATCTCCCGCTTGGCCGATCGAGAGGATGCCTTTGCAGCGCAGCAGCTTGTGGCGAAACCTGTTCGTCATCCATGCAGTCCACGCGGCATAGGCTGGCCAATCAATCACCTGATCAAACCGGAAGGCGTACCCCCGGATATTCCCGAAAAGCGGCCCATGATTCAAGTCCGCCGTGCGCTGTTGTAGGGTTGCAGGGGAAATTCCGGTGTCTGGCGTGGCTGCGGGTTCGTTAGTGGCATGCGTTGCAGCGCTGATCGGCACGAAGGGGTCCCGGGGATCCTGTCCCTGTTGCCACTCAGTGATTTGCGCGGTCGGACTGATCTCGGCGAGGCGTTGGCGAAGGGCGGTGACGGCGTTTGCATCGCCGCAAAGATCCATCTTGCTGATGACGACGCGATCGGCCACGGCGACCTGGCGAACCGCCTCATCGTAGGTTGAAAGCACGTGAAGTCCGTTGACCGAATCGACCAGCGTCAAGACCAGATCAAGCCGGAAATGCTTTGATACCGCTGAATCGGCGATCAGGATGCTCAGAAGTGGTATCGGGTTTGCCAGGCCGCTGGTTTCGATGATGACGCGATCAAAGGGCGGAATCGACGCCGCGCCCCGGCGCATGAACACATCGATGAGGGTATCGCGCAAGGAACCGCTCATCTGGCAGCACAGGCACCCGGAATCCATCAGGATCACCTGATCCTGGCCACCCTCGATCAGCAGGTGATCCAGCCCGATTTCGCCGAACTCGTTGACGATGACCAGCGTGCTCGCGAACCCCGGGCTGTGCAGCACCGCATTGATGAGCGTGGTCTTGCCGCTACCCAGGAAGCCGGTGACGAGCGTGACGGCAATGCGCGGATCAGGCGTGGGGGACACGGTGGTTTTCGACCTTCACAAGGGGTCACTCGGCGAAGAAGATCGTAATTCAGTCTACGTGCCACGCAAGGGCTCTCATCTTGCCACTACCGACTACCTT
>JADZBO010000205.1 GCA_020851995.1 Burkholderiaceae bacterium | reverse complement strand
TTGTGGAAGAGCACATTGAAGACTGCTCGCGCGTAGGCTTTCTCCACTTCGCGCTCGTCGCGCGTCAGGAAACGGGTAGCCCGCAGGAAGGCGGTGTAGTCGGTGGCACCGGGCAGGCGAAAATCCACCTGCAACAATCCAGCCAGACTGTGCACCGGGACGCGTTGCCCCCCCTCCCGGTCGAAGCGCGCGACGCCGAAGGCGGCCAGTTCAGGGCCAAGGTCGAACCAGCGACTTTCGGGCACATCCAGTCCGCAATCCCGAGCCAACTCGGCATAGAGCTGCTCGATGACGCAGACCTCCTTGTGTTCGCTCTGCGCCGGGAACTTGACCAGCCAGGGACTGCCGGGCGCATCCGGACGGGTGCTGACTTGCCCGGTCGTTGCGTCGTACTGCACCAAGGCCTTGGGTCGAGCGCCCTGCGGTGAGCCGCCGGTGAGCGCGAGCTCGCGCAGGGCTGCCCCCGCCCTGCCCGCGAGCGCGAGACGGCTTTGTTCGGCCAGCGCCAGCAAAGACCAGTCGGGCACCCGGATGCCGGCGTCGCTTGCCGGAACGAAGCGTAACGCGCCCATCGCGCGCTCACCAATGAAGGCCAGCCGGTCCAGTGGTCCGGGATGACGCAAGCCGTGTTGACGGAACAGGCGATCCATCAGCAGCAAACCCCAGCCGTCAGGCAGACTGTCGGCGATCAGGCCCGGAAGGCGATGCAAATGGGTCGGAAAACTTCCGTAGGCATCTGCACGCAGCTTGAGGTGCAAGGGCGACAGTTCCAAGCCCTGAGACAGGGCTTCGGGAGAATATTCGAAGAGCAGGGATTGACCGTCATCGGCCAACCGTCCCAACGGCCAGTCTTCTCCCCAGCCGCAATAATGCACGGTAAGCAGCTTCATGATGTTCTCTTGCGCGGCGCACGCTGGCGGCGGCTGACAAGGTCCACCTGCTCCATCTGGGCGATGGATTGCCGTTTGAGCACGAAGAGATCGTCCAGCGCCTCCAGCAAGCCAAGTGCCTGCGCGACGCGGACCAGCGTTTCAAGCGAGCACTGGCCGTCGCTTTCGAGTTTGCGCAACGCCCCCAGCGACAGTCCGGCCATTTGCGCCAGTTCACGCTGCGTAAGCGATTGGGCAAGCCGCTGCTCGCGCAGACGAACACCCAGCGCGCGCAGGATCTCAGCGGAAGTCGAAAGATGAAAAGTCACTTTTATGACCCTTAACGCCTAAAGAATTGCGTAAGTGACATTGTAGTGGACTTTATTTATTCTTGAAAGCAGATGGCTGCGATAGCTGCCGCGAGCGATCATGCGGTGACCATCGTAACGCTACGGCATCGGCCCGGATGGACACCGATCCTTGGGTACTTGCCGATGGCGAAGCGGTTCTCGCGCCCGTCGAGGCGGTACCTCCAATAACAAAGTTTTGAGCTGCTGGGCTTGGCTTCGAGATAGAGCCCCCCCCCACCAACAGCTTGACGTTTGATTTTTCCTTCCGGCTTCAGCTGCCGAAGTTTGGCGTCACTAATGGGGGGGGGGCGACTAATCGGGGTTGGATTGGTCGGATTAGACGTTGAAGAGGAAATTCAATACGTCTCCATCATGCACCACGTACTCTTTGCCTTCGGCGCGCATCTTGCCGGCTTCCTTGGCGCCATGCTCGCCCTTGTAGGCGATGAAGTCATTGAATGCAATGGTCTGCGCGCGGATGAAGCCACGCTCGAAATCGGTGTGAATCACACCTGCGGCCTGGGGCGCCGTCGCGCCGATCGGGATGGTCCAGGCGCGGACTTCCTTCACGCCTGCCGTGAAATACGTCTGCAGGCCGAGCAACTTGAAAGCGGCCCGGATCAGACGATCGAGTCCGGGTTCTTCCATACCCATATCCGCGAGAAAAACCGCCTTGTCCTCATCAGGGAGTTCGGCGATTTCGGACTCGAGGGATGCGCAGATCGCCACGACAGGCGCATTGCGCGCGGTCGCGTACTCGGTCAGACGCTCGAGCAGCGGATTGTCGGTAAACCCGTGATCACTGACGTTGGCGACGTACATGGCGGGTTTGGCAGTGATCAGGCATAACGGGGCGAGCAGCGCGAGATCGTCGGCCGAGACGTCGAGCGTGCGCACGGGCTTGGCCTGATTGAGCTGGGCGATCGCCTTTTCGATGATTCCGCACAGGCGCTGGGCATCCTTATCGCCCGCCCGGGCAGTCTTCTGATAGCGGTGCAGCGCCTTTTCGGCAGTCTGCAAATCTGCCAGCGCGAGTTCCGTTTCGATGACTTCGATATCGGAAAGCGGATCGACCTTGCCCGACACGTGGATCACGTTGTCGTCTTCGAAGCAGCGCACCACGTTGACGATCGCATTGGTTTCGCGGATGTGCGACAGAAACTGGTTGCCGAGCCCTTCGCCCTGACTGGCACCTGCCACCAAACCGGCGATGTCGACGAACTCGACTGTGGCGTGTTGCATACGCTCGGGATGGACGATTGCGGCAAGTTGTTCCAGCCGGGGATCGGGAACCTCGACCACCCCCACGTTGGGTTCGATCGTACAGAACGGGTAGTTTTCGGCGGCGATGCCTGCCTTGGTGAGAGCGTTAAACAGCGTCGATTTGCCGACGTTGGGCAAGCCGACGATGCCACATTGCAGAGCCATGAGAGTCCCGGGAAACTTTTTGAGTGAAAATAGAACCCGATTTTAACCGCTCTGCCCGCCAGACCCTCCCAATCGTCGGGCAAGGG
>JADZBO010000204.1 GCA_020851995.1 Burkholderiaceae bacterium | reverse complement strand
TCCAGGCTGGAGTAAGGCGCGGGCGTGCCACGATCAAATGCTGCACCGACGCGATGTGCATTTCCACTTGGCGCCAGAACCCTGTAGCAAAGGAGGCAATCGCCAATGAGTTGTTGATTGATATGGTTGATTTCCGGTACGTAAGGCGGCCCGATCACTTTGGACTGGTTCGCACCGCCGTCGCCCCAGCCGACGATGGGCCCGGCAATGCCGGTGTACAACGTGATGCCCGCAGGAACCTTGATGAAGGTGAACTTGGTTGGCACATCCGGCAAGGCCTGAATGTTGCGGATTTGCGCAGCATTGAGTCCCCGGGCCTCGGAGGCGCGCATGATCCAGCTGCCGACCGGCTTGGAGCCAGTTGCTTCGTCATACACCCGCACGAAGTAAAGCGTCTGGGTCGTCCTGATCTTCGTAACGTCCGTGCGCAAATCAAATGGGTAAGTTGCCGGAGTAATGTTCTTATCCAGGCTCATCAGGTATTGGTTGACCGATAGCGCGGATTCCGGCGGATTAACCAGGAGGGTACCGATGGGCTGGGTGATGTTTTGCCAGGGTTCAGCAGCCGCAAAAGGCGACAGGCACAAGAGCAGTGCCGAAGCCAGCCCGGTTCGTTTTATCGTCAGCTTCATGGCAAACCATCCGTTTGCTAAAAATCGATGAACTGTGATGACCTTAGTTCAAAAGTTAACAGGTTCTGAGGTGCAAATCGACAGGTCTGACCTGACGCCAATAAATAACTGCACCACTCGCAACGCCGCCATGGCCCAAAAGGCACGGTTTTAAGTGCCTGATCGCGTTGAACACTGCACGGTCCAACCCCGAATTATTTCAATTCGATCTCGACGAACACGAATTCGTATGCGTTATCGTTGATCACATTGTGTTCGACGCCCGTGAGTCTTGTGTATGAGAGGCCGGCGGTTAACGGGCTCTTTATCTCGCCTTGCGGCGTTTCGAGCAGCAGCGACCCTGTTGTCATGGGTACCACCACATAGTCCATGCCGTGGCGGTGCCAGCCGGTTTCCGCGCCCGGGGCAAAGCGCCATTCGGTCACTTTGACGCGATCATTGTCGATTTGAACGGTTGGGGAAGCTTGTGGTCTTGCCATACGATGTTCTCAAAATTTCAGGGTAACTTCGTGCCGATGGCTTGCCAAGGCAATCCTGAACCCGCGGGCAGTCATAGCTGCGGCTCCCACGGATTGACGATGGTCACTCCCGTCGGCTTGAAATCGGCCACGTTGCGCGTGACCACCGTCATGCCGTGCACCAACGCCGTGGCCGCGATGAGCGCGTCACGTTCGCCGCACTTGTGTGGGACATGCAGGCGAGCGCAGCGCTGCGCAACAGCGGTATCGATCGGTAGCGTGCGCCCGGAGAACTCGGGCAATACGTTGCGCTCCACCCACGCACGCAGCATCGCCCCCTGAGTGGCGTCCTTGCGTTCAATCGACAGAACCCCCAGCTCCAGTTCCATGATTGTGATGACCGACAAGAAGAGGTCGGCGGCATCAACGCTTTCCGTCCATGCCGCCACATTCCTGTCGGCCTTGCCAAGTCGTATCTTGCGCAGTTCCGACAACACGTTGGTATCAAGCACGTACATCACGAGAGATCAGCCGCCCTGGCTCCAATCGTCACGCGCGGCGGTTCAAACTCGATTTCTGCAATGCCCGGCATCGCCAGCGCATCAGCGATGTTGCGGCGCTGTTTCGTCAACCGCTGATAGTCCTCAAAGCTCAACAGCACGTGCGCAGGCCTGCCCCGATCCGTGATGAACACCGGACCGGCCTTGGCGGCCTTTTTTGCTCGCGTCACGTCCTGATTCAACTCTCGACTGGATAGGGTCGTGATGGTCATAGTGCACTTCCAGCATCAATTAATGTAGCAACGTTACTACAATATTAATTAAAAGGCAAGCCGCTTACCAAGGACTATCGCCCAACAGATGTCCAGTCATAACCGAACGCTCTCACCGTGGATTGGCCTTCGATAAGACTTGGTTGAGTTCAGTTCTTGTGCTTGCTGCGACATACTGCATCACAGCCGAGAAATCTGAGACACCATCAAGTTCCATGACCGCGTTCACCGTGCTGTTGATGTCGCGATCCGACAGAACACCGTCCGCGTTGTGCCGGAATTTGGCGATGATCTCTTCGTTAGTCATTCGGGTTGCAGGATCCGGGGATGGGCTTCCTTTCGGATAAAGTCGTTCCGCGACGAACGTGCGACCGCGGGCACGCACCTCCACACGAGAGGGACGAGCGCCGTTGTTCGCTGTGAGTTGCTTGACGTAGTCGGGGTGCACTTCGTGTGTGACTCTGTCCATGAGTGCCATCACCGATGGCGAGAAAACGTTTTCAGGATCCTGCCATGCCTTGCCAAACGGCAACCGATGCGCACCGATCGCCATCCCATGCGCAATGCTGAACATCCCATCGTGAACCTCGCGAATGTCTCGCGTCAACCATACGGGTCTTTCGACGAAGCCTTCCACAAAAACCTTGATGGCTTCGATTTCTGCCGGTTGTATCTGGTTCTTCTCGACGATTTCAATGAGGCAATCCAGGGGACCATGCAGAATTCGGCAATGCGGGTACGGCTTATAGGACTGCTCGGACACGAATCCCCAGCGAGATCCCAACTCTGCGGTGATCCGCGCCGGCTCCCACTTGCGCGTGCCAATGAACTTGGGGAAGCCGTATTCCGCGTCGTCAAGCACCTGCAGATCGCCCCGGTGACCCAAATCACCCATGTGGGCAGCCATCATGGCTGCCTGCACCAATGCTCCCGCCGCCAGATACTTGATCGTGGTGCTTGGCGTGTGCTGAAAGAACGACATCAGCGACTGAACCGGAGAGATGCAACCCGCAATCCCGAGGGAGTTGGCCAGGCGATCCGCCGACTGGCCCTGCAAAATACCAATTGCCGCGGTCGCGCCGAAGATCGTGCAGCTATAGCCAAACACCTGCGGCGGGGAGACTTTTCCGTCGCGAGTATCCCTAAGATAGTCCATTGCCTTGCCCAGACGCCAGGACATTTCATGCGCAACCGCGACGGATCGGATGAGATCCTTGCCTGCACAACCAAGCGACTCAGCCATGGCCAATGCACCCGGCAACACGTAGGGTGTCACATGCCCTGGTGGGAGAATTGCATCCATGTCCAGCGCATTGATGAGTTCCCCATTCGCGACAGCAGCACCGAAGACAGAAACCCGGTTGCTTGTGCCAATGATCGTGGCGTTGCCGCTGACACCAAGCAGGCGTCCATATTCAATGCCGATACGGCCTTTGGGGTGTTCGATTGCGGCCAGCGCACATCCCAAGGAGTCAAGGATGAGCCGCTTGGTTTCGTCCACAACCTCTGCTGGCAGATCGTCAAAACGTGTGTTGACCGCAAATGCACTGAGTTGATTAATGAGTGTCATGATTCAATAAAATTTTAGAATTCAATCTGCCTGACGCTAAAGATGCTGAAGGCATCGCCAAAGAGCGACGCGGAACAAATCAAAGGCTGACCATTCCGCATCTCAAACCGCTAAGCCGGCTCAAGCTCAACGAGCACATCTCCAACGCCCACGTTGTCGCCTACCCGACAAAGAACGGCTGTGACGGTTCCATCACAATGCGCCATCACCCGGTTTTCCATTTTCATTGCTTCCACGACGACCAGCGTTGTCCCTTGTGTGACGACATCGCCCGCAGTCACCTCGACCACCACGACGACACCCGGCATCGGAGCGGTCGCGGTTCCTGCCGAAACTCCGTCTGATCCACAGCGGGAAATGTACGGCTCCAGAACCACCCGATCGCCAGCGGCCAGCACCTCAATATTTCCGTCTACCTGAATCGCCGACCAGGGCTGACCATTGAGCAAGCCCCGAAAAAGCCCACCCTCGCGAGATCCAATCGTGACAACAAACTCCTCGCCTTCGCACCCAATCTGAGCACCGCTTGCGGCGCTGTAATCCCGGATCGCAACCTTCAGTAAATCGCCATTTGCCCAGTAGGCGACTCGACCCAGAACACCTGACGGATCGATCGTTACGCGGTCAAACACGGCTTTCGGTGTGCTGGCGATCCAAGGCGTGGAAGGCACATCATCGGATGCCGTCCGATAGGGCAGCGCGATTGCCGCGGCACAGGCTGCCGCCGCTGATCGACCGACATTCCGGTTGTAGCGGGTCAGGTTCTGATCCAGGTACCGGGTATGAATGTCGTTGGCGGAAACCGCCGGATCAGAGAGTATTTTCCCGAGGAAGCCAAGGTTGGTTGTGGTGCCGAGAATGATTGTTTCAGCCACGGCTCGCTGCATTGCGACGAGAGCGTCGGCGCGATCGGCCCCTCGGACGATCAGCTTTGCAATCATTGGGTCGTAAAACGGCGAAATTTCATTCCCCGCTTCGATTGCCGCATCAACCCGGGTATCGCTCGGCCATTCAAGCCGAATCACGGTCCCCGGCGCCGGGCGAAAGTCATTTGAGGCATCCTCCGCATACACCCGGCACTCGATCGCATGCCCTTGCTGATGAATCTGTGACTGTGCCAGGGGCAAGGGCTCTCCGGACGCCACACGAATTTGCCATTCAACGAGATCCAGCCCTGTGATTTCTTCAGTCACCGGATGCTCAACCTGGAGTCGTGTGTTGACTTCGAGAAAGTAGATATCGCCGTTTGAATCGACGATAAATTCAAATGTGCCGGCATTGACATACCCGACCGCCTGCGCGCCGCGTACGGCGGATTCACGCAAATGCATGGCGGTCGCAAGCGAAATACTCGCGGCGGGTGCTTCTTCGACCACCTTTTGATGCCTGCGCTGCAGGGAGCATTCGCGTTCGAACAAATGCACCGCATTGCCGTGCTGGTCGCCAAACACCTGCACCTCAATATGCCGCGGGTTCTCAATGTACTTCTCAACCAGTAACGCTCCATCCTTGAAATTAGCCCGCGCAAGACGGATCGCCTGTTCCGCGGCCTCTCGAAGCTCTGGTGCGGCCCGAACGATTTGCATCCCCTTGCCTCCGCCACCCGCCGTGGGCTTGAGCAACACAGGGAAGCCCATCTCGAGCGTTTTGGCGATGATGACGTCGACGTCTTCGGTCGCCTCGACGGTGCCCGGCACGGTCGGCACGCCCGCCTTTTGCATGAGCACTTTCGCGCGCGCTTTATCGCCGAGACTGTCAATCGTGTCGGCTCTGGGCCCGATGAAGATCAGCCCAGCCTCCTGGACCGCACGGGCGAAGGTCGCGTTTTCCGACAAAAACCCATAGCCCGGATGAATGCTGTCGCACCCCTGGGCAATGGCTGCGGCAATGATCTTTGATTGGTTCAGGTAGCTTTCAGTCGCCAGTGACGAGCCCAAATGTACCGAGGCAGTCGCGCCCCGCAGGTAGGGTGCGTTGCTGTCGGCATCGGAGTACACCGCGACATATTCAATCGCAAGTTGCCTGCAGGTCTTGGCGATCCGTGCGGCGATTTCCCCGCGATTTGCTATCAGTATCCGCTTTAGCATGTGATTCTCTCAACTATCGATATTCGGGGAAGGACTCACATCCTGAAGACGCCGAAGTTCGACGTCTGTTTCGGGGATCGGTGTGCCAAGGCAAGACCGAGGATGAGCCAATCACGCGTGCGAGAAGGCTCCAATACGGCATCGATCCACAACTGAGACGCCATATGCACAGGGCGGCCCTGCCGGTCGTAATCGGCGCGAATCGGCTTCTTGAACTCCTCGATCTCGGCCTCGCTCATTTTCAAACCCTTCTTGGCAAGTTGCTCCTCCCTGACGAGGGTGAGAACCGTTGCCGCCTGCTCGCCTCCCATCACGGATGCCCGCGCGTTTGGCCACATCCCCATGAGCCGTGGCCCAAAGGGTCGGCCACACATTGCAAAGTTGCCTGCGCCGTAGCTTCCGCCCACAATGACGCTGAATTTCGGCACACGAGAGCACGAAACCGCATTGACCAGCTTCGCGCCGTCTTTGGCGATTCCTCCAATTTCATACTCTTTGCCAACCATGAAACCAGAGATGTTGTGGAGAAAGAGCAGCGGAATATCGGACTGCGTGCATATTTCAATAAAATTCGCGGCCTTTTGCGAAGACTCCCTGAACAGCACGCCATCATTGATCAGCACACCGACCGGATAGCCGCCGATCGCACCGGTTCCGCAAATGATCGTGGGACCGTACCGCTCGCGATAGGGCGTAAAGTCGCTGCCATCAAGTAAACGCGTCAGGATTTCAAGTGGCTTGATCGGATTTTTGGGATTCGCATTGATCACACCGGGAAGCTCGCTCGGATCGTAGAGTGGCGGCTTCGGTTGCAAGGGGGGTGCGCCAATATTCGACGTCCCTGTACGCGCAACGATTTCGCGGACGAGCGCGATTGCATGCATATCATCCTTTGCGAAATGATCCGCCACGCCGGACAGTCGGGTATGTACATCCGCCCCGCCCAGACTCTGCGCGTCGACCACCTCGCCAGTCGCTGCCTTGACCAGCTGAGGCCCGCCAAGGAATATCGTTCCGGTCTCCGAGACGATCACGGTTTCATCGCACATCGCAGGGATGTAAGCGCCGCCTGCCGTGCACGACCCCATGACTGCGGCGATTTGCTGCAATCCCATCGCCGACATCTCGGCGATACTTCTGAAAATCTTCCCGAACTGGTCTTCATCCGGAAAAATGCCTTCCTGCATTGGCAGGAATGCGCCACCTGAGTCGACAAGGTAGACACAAGGCAAACCATTTTCACGGGCAATGGTTTGTGCCCGAACTTGCTTCTTGATCGTGATCGGGTAGTACGTCCCACCCTTCACCGTTGCATCGTTGGCCATGATCATGCATGCCCGGCCGCTTATGATTCCAACGCCCGTGACAATGCCTGCAGAGGGAACCACGTCGTCATACAACTCGTGCGCCGCCAGCTGCCCCACCTCCAGGAACGCAGTTCCCGGATCGATCAGGTAGGAAATTCGATCCCGCACCAGCATCTTTCCACGCGAAAGATGAATGTCCCGCGCCCTTTCCCCGCCGCCCGCCAGCGAAGCCGCAGTCGCTTTATCAAGCGTTTCGACGTGCGCGGCATAGGCCGCGACATTTTCCCGATATTCAGGAGAATTCACGTTCAAACCCGATCGTATGACTGCCATTTCAAATCTCCGACTTATATTCGCCAGGATGCAAAGTCCGACGGTGCGGGGCACCTCATTGGGTTTTGCGCGGTCTGTCGCGATGGGCTCGCAAGACGCAGCCTGGGCTTTTCTGTTGTGTACGATACAGCGGCTGATACAGTCTTGCAGAAGTGCCGCATCACAGTTAACCGCGATGATGCCCCTGACTGCAAGCGCGCCGAGTGCCCCGTCGTCACGGCTGCGTATCCGCTTCATGACTTCCTGCGTATCCGCATCAGGATCGGGCGGCGCTACACGGTGGGGTATGGGATCAGGGCAACTTCGTGCTGGTGACGTTCGATAGTTCTGCCAGCAAAAGATCCTGGAACCCGGTGTCGTTGACTGCGGGATGTGGTTCCTGACGCTGCTGGTGGTACCAGTA
>JADZBO010000203.1 GCA_020851995.1 Burkholderiaceae bacterium | reverse complement strand
TCCTGGCCAATTGCGTGCGCCTGCCCGACGGCAGCCGCCGCAGCCGGCAACGCCGCCTGATCGACCTCGATCCCAAGAAAATTCGCGTATTTGCGGACTGTTCGCTCGTAATAGTCCGCAGAATAGGATGAGGGCATGTGACCGGATTCGAGCGCACGAATCTGACTGGCTGAAACCAGCAACTTGGCCGCAACCTGATCGACGCTCAGTGCGGCGGCCTCACGCGCCTGAGCAAGACGGCTACCGATTTCCGGCGGCGCCAGGGGATCCGGGCTGATGGACTGTTCTGACATGGAGTTTTATCGTGTCGGTGGGCGTAGCAGTGCGCCGATGCCTCTCGCTGAAAAAAAACGGCGCTGCGAATGGCACATTATGCCTTGTGCCGCGCTGCGCCGAGGGGATATATTGCGTCGTCAACTTCTCGTCAGATCGGATAGCGATGCGCCACAATGCCCCGGATTCCCTCGCGTCACTCCTTGCGGCGCGCTATGGCACGACCACGGCCTGTCCGATTCCCGCCAACGACACCCTGAACGGACTGCTGTCGCATCGGTCGGTACGTGCGTTTTCCGCAACGCCGCTCGCCGAGGGTACGCTGGAACTGCTCGTCGCAGCGGCGCAGTCGGCCTCAACGTCGTCGAACCTGCAAACCTGGAGCGTGGTCGCAGTCGAAGACCCGCAACGCAAAGAGCGGCTGTCGGTGCTGGCCAACAACCAGGACTTTGTGCGGTCATGCCCGCTGTTTCTGGTTTGGATTGCCGATCTGTCGCGCCTTCAAACACTCGGACTCAAGCGCGAAAAGCCGCACGAAAGCCTTGAGTTCCTTGAAATGCTGCTGATGGCGACGATCGACGCGACTCTTGCCGCACAGAATGCCGCGGTAGCCGCCGAATCGCTTGGCCTCGGGGTCGTATATGTGGGCGCGATCCGCAATCACGCTGATCAGGTTGCGCGCGAGCTTGGCTTGCCCGCCAAGAGCTTCGCCACCTTCGGCATGTGTGTCGGCCACCCGGATACTGCACGGCCGGCAGCAATCAAGCCGCGGCTGCCGCAGACCGCAGTGCTGCATCGTGAAACCTACGACGACGGCGTCATCCATGACACCATCGAAGGCTACAACGCCACCATGGACGATTTTTATCGCCAGCAGAACATGAAACCGCTTGGTCCGTGGGATCTGCACTCACTGAACCGGGTGCGCGGCGTCGATGCACTTCAGGGGCGCGAGCGGCTCGTTGAAATTCTCAAGGCCTTCGGGTTCGGGCTGCGCTAGCGTTGAACGTTGCACCAGGTCAACCTGGTCAATTCGGGCAGGGTGAGTTCGTTCAACCCGGTCAACTCGCTCTGGCTGAGCCAGTCAAGTCACGCCGACCCGGTCAGAGGTCAAAGCAGTCATGCCAGGTTGCTCAGGCCGGTTCGGCGACCGCATCCGCCTCTGCCGCTTCATCGTCGGCCTGGCGTTTCTGCATTTCCCACATTTGCGCATAAACACCGCGCGCGGCGACGAGTTCGCCGTGGGTGCCGCGCTCAATAATGCGTCCGTGCTCCATCACCAGGATCTGATCGGCGTGAACGATGGTGGACAGCCGGTGCGCGATGACCAGCGTTGAGCGGTTGCGCGCCAGACCCGCGAGTTCCTGTTGCAGTGCGCGCTCCGTGCGGGAATCGAGTGCCGAGGTCGCCTCGTCGAAGATCAGCATGGCGGGCTTTTTGAGCAGTGTGCGTGCGATCGCCACGCGCTGCTTTTCGCCCCCGGATAACTTGAGCCCGCGCTCGCCGACCTGCGTATCGTAACCATCCGGCAAGTGCTGGATGAAGATTTCCATTTGGGCGGCACGCGCGGCGGCACGCACATCATCCTTGGAGGCTGCCGGATTGCCGTAGGCGATGTTGTAGGCGATGCTGTCGTTGAACAGCACCGTATCCTGCGGCACGATGCCGATCGACTGACGCAGGCTTGACTGTGTCACCCTGCGAATATCCTGTCCGTCGAGCAGAATTGCGCCCGATTGCACGTCATAGAAGCGAAACAGCAGGCGCGCCAGTGTGCTCTTGCCCGCGCCGCTCTGACCGACCACTGCCGTAATGGTGCCGGCGGGGATGACGAAACTGACGTCCTGCAGAATCGGTCGGCGCGCATCGTAGTGGAACGAAACATGGTCAAAACGCACTTCCGGGCCGATCGCCCGGTTGGCGACCACGAGCGCCGGGGCGCCCGGATCGTCGGCGATTTCACGATCTGCGGTCAGCAGGGTAAACATGCGGTCAAGGTCTGTGAGTGACTGTTTGATCTCGCGGTACAGCACCCCCAGAAAGTTGAGCGGAATGTAAAGCTGGATCATCAGTGTGTTCACCAACACGAGGTCGCCCAGGGTCATGGTGCCTTCGGTTACACCGACAGTGGCACGCCACAGAATGAGCACCAAGCCGATCGCGATGATGAATTGCTGACCAAGATTGAGGAAGGCGAGAGTTTGCTGCGACTTCACGGCGGCTGACTGATAGCGAATCAGGCTTTCGTCGTAGCGCCCGGCTTCGAAGGCTTCGTTGCCGAAATACTTGACGGTTTCGAAGTTCAGAAGCGAATCGATCGCCTTCTGATTGGCGCGCGAGTCCATGTCGTTCATGGTACGCCGGTAATGCGTGCGCCACTCGGTGACGACGATCGTGAAGACGATGTAGGCGACCAGTGCGGCAAGCGTAATGGCGGCGAACCAGATGTCGTAGAACCAGGCGAAGTACCCCAGCACCAGACAGAACTCGAGCAGCGTTGGCAGGATGCTGTAAAGCGTGTAGGACACCAGCGACTGGATGGCGCGCGTGCCGCGCTCGATATCGCGACTGACGCCGCCGGTCTGGCGTGAAAGGTGAAATCGCAGCGACAGCGCGTGCAGATGCTGGAACACCTTGAGCGCAATCTGCCGCACGGCATGCTGGGTGACCCGGGCGAACAACGCCTCCCGAAGCTCCGCGAACATGGAGGCTGAAAACCTCAGCATGCCGTAGCCGACAATCAGACCGACCGGCACGACGAGCAGCGCGTTCGTGGCCGTGCCCCGCGTGTCGAGCGCGTCGATCAGGTGCTTGAGAATGATGGGAATGCCGAGGTTGGCGAACTTGGCCGCGGCGAGGCAAAAAATCGCCAGCGCGACCCGACCGCGATACTCAAGCAAATAAGGCAGCAAATCGCGGATGACTTTCCAGTCGGCGCGGTATTTCTTGCCCGATGGATCGGGTCCGGCGGGAATGTGTTCGGTCGAGCGGCTACTGGAGTGTCTCATTACCGGGCAATGCTATGCGCGCGTTGGGAAATATGCAAATTGCGGGGGGTGGGTGACGCCGATAGAGGCCGAGTGAAACCGATACATGCCGATAGATGCCGAGTGAAACCGATATATGCCGATAGATGCCGATTGATAGCGATTAACGCCTTGCCAAGTGGCGTCCGTGGTTCGCACGCATTGACATTGCACCTGACCGGGGTACGATCAGCGCCCGGAATTCAATCAGCATGACCAGATGTCACCCTTGATTCTTTACTTGACGGTTGCCGGCGGACTGCTCGCCGGCATCGCTCTTGCCCAACTCATTCGCTCCCTCCCGCTCATGCTCTTCCCGGAGTTGAGGGCGGCGAGCAGTCCAGTCTGCCGGGGCCCGGGCCGTGACGCGGGTCTTGGCCAGGCGTACGAGGCGTGCGAGCAAGGGCGTCCTGTGGCTCGACCCGAAGGTCTTTCACGAGGCATCGACCGCGCGGGCGCGGGGCAACAACGCCGGTCATGGCGTGCGTTCAGCGGCAGGGCGGCGCCCACGGTCGCAGTGATGATCCTGA
>JADZBO010000202.1 GCA_020851995.1 Burkholderiaceae bacterium | reverse complement strand
AGGCAGCGGCCATGGGTGCGGCCGTGCCACCCCCGATCAGCTTGCAGGCTCCATCGCCCGCAGCATCGCGTTGCGCGCGCATGACTCGGGCTGCCATGTCAGTCCTGCGGGCGGCCGTGGCGATGCCTATTGCGTCGGCGATATGCAGGCGAACCTGTGCGAGCAGCTCGGCCGGAATTCCGGATTTGCGGGCCGCGAGCAACGCCTGCACGACCTCCGTGGCCAGGCCGAGGTCGGCATCTGTTTTAGGCATGAGTTCTCGCATCCTCTCGACAATCATTGTCACTGCGCATGGCTTCTTGCGTCACACCGGATCATGGTTGCGAGGCAGGCCAGGCCAGTTCACTTCGCTTCCGCGATATTGGCGGCCGCCAACCGGCCGAACACCAGCCCCTTGAGCACCGACGTGGCGCCGGTGTAGTTGGTGTAATACATGCCGATCACTTCGCCGGCCGCATACAGGTTCGGCATGGGATTGCCGTCGGTGTCCAGTACCTGGCCGATCGGGCTGACCTTGAGTCCGCCGAAGGTAAACACGTTGGCGGAAATAATCGGATAGGCCATGTAGGGTCCCTTGTCCAGCGGCAACGACCAGTTCGATTTAGGCGGATTGAGCCCCTGCGTGGCGCGACCATCCAGGTTAAGCGGGTCGTAGGCCCCATCGACCGGACAGGCTGCGTTATACGCCGCGACGCTTGCCGCCAGCGACTCGGCCGGCACGCCGATTTTGTGGGCAAGCGCTTCGATCGTGTCAGCCTCGATCGCTGGCGCATCGGTGCGCAGCGCCAGCCGATAGTTGGGGATATCCTTGACCCGTTGATCCAGGATGACGTAGGCAATGCCCTCGACCTGCTCGAAAATGCGCCGCGTGATGCGCTCGTACCAGGCGTCTACCGTCCCCGGTGCCTCGTTGACGAAGCGCTGGCCGTCTTTGTTGACGAGAATGCCATACGGAAAGATAAAGACCGACGGCTCCGAGACACCCGAACGGGGGTCAATCGGCTCGGCGTGGTAACTGCCAAAATCCCCGCAAGGGGCCGCGCCGATGTCCAGCGCCATCTCGATACCTTCGCCGCGATTGAAGTAGGCGCCCTTGCAGATCGGGCGCAGGTACACCGAGCGCGGTCCCATGTATTTCGAGAGCAGCGCGGGGTTACCCTCGAAGCCTCCGCACGCAAGCACGACCTTGCCGTGAAACGCAATGCCGCCATTGCCCTGCTGGTGCGCGGCCAGGCCTACGACTGTGCCAGTGGCGTCCTGCAACAGGCGGCGCGCCGTCGTGTGATAGAAGAAACTCACGCCAAGCTGCTCGGCGCGCGCGGCCAGTGCCTCGACCAGCGCCGCACCGCCGCCCACCGGCAGCAGGCGGGGCTGCGTCCTGGTCAGAAACTGGGTCGGCAGAAAATCGAACTTCACACCCAGCCCCTGGAGCCAGGCAATGGTCGACGGTACATGATCGGCGAAATTGCCGATCACCTCCGGATCCGGCACCGCAAGCGAGCGAGTCGCGTGCGACCAGTTCTCCCGGCCACCGGAAGCCATTTCGTTAGTGAGATCAGGATCGACATACAAGCCGATGTTGGACGCCAGGTAGTCCTCGAAATCGTCGGTCACCTCGTCCATCGCTTTCATGCGCAGATAGGCCTCGGTATAGCGGCTCTGCCCGCCGCGATCGTCACGACTGGCGCGCTCGAGCACGGCCACCTTCAGGCCGCGCTCTGCTGCGGTCACGGCCGCTGAAAGACCTGCCACGCCGCATCCGGCCACCACCACGTCGAATTTCTGGTCCATCACCGCATCCTGTAGACTGTTATGCAAGTTGACTAGCTTAGGGCTATAGCGCTGATTCATTGAGCGGTCAGCGCCAAATGGACTTTTAAAAAAAACTGAAAGGAGACCGATGGACAAGCTCTGGGCGATGGAGGTGTTCGTGCGCGTCATGGAATGCGGAAGTTTTTCCCGCGCCGCCGAATCTCTGGACCTGGCCAATGCCACGGTCACCTCCAGCTTGCGCAACCTCGAAAAGCACCTCGGCGTCACGCTCATCCAGCGCAACACCCGTCACCTGCGCCTGACCGAAGAAGGCGATCTGTTTCTGCCCAGGTGCCTGGAGATCCTGAAATCGGTCGCGCAACTCGAATCCGACGTCAAGATTCACGCCACCGAAATCGCCGGCCTGCTGCGCGTCGAAAGCCCCTTTGCCATCGGCCAGACCCTGCTCTGCCCGGCGTTGCCCGAATTGGCGCGGCGCCATCCGGGCCTGTCGGTCTCGGTCAACCTGACCAACGAACCGCACAGCCTGATCGAACGCGCCACCGATGTGGCGATCCGGATGGATCGCGTCGAGGACGCGGATCTGGTGGCAAGGCCCATCTACGAGGCACGCTACATCGTGTGCGGAGCGCCGGCGACGGTGCGACGACTGTCGGGGGCGACACCTGAAACGCTCGACCCCAAGCATTGCCTCGGCCTGATCAAGGACAGCTACCAGATCCCGAATCACTGGACGCTCACGCGGGGCGACGAGCACATCGTCATTCGCCCTCAGGGCGCCCTTAATTTCAACAATACCGAAGCGCTGATCCAGGCCGCCCTGCAGGAAGTCGGTCTGATTTATGTGCTCGACGTCTTCGTTGCCGACGCGATCGCCGAGGGTCGGCTGCTGCAGATGTTCCCTGACTGGGAGACGGCGACGCGCACCTTCCACGCGGTCACTGTGAAATCACGCTTCGCCTCGCCCAAAGTCAGGGCGTTCATCGACTTCCTGCCGGAAATCTTCGATGTCCGGCGTCGCCCCGATGTCAGGACCCCGGTTGCCGTTGGTCCAGACCGTAGAAAGCGAAGAGTTCCTTGACGCGCGCGAGTTCGGGCAGCCGGTGAAAGAACCCTGTGCGGCTGGGCTTCGTGCCGCAAAGCCGCCGCAATTCGACCATCATCTCCGCCTGCTTGATCCAGGTGCCCAGTGAATCCATCACGGTGACGCCATCGACCTCGGTCACGCCGTGGTGCGCGAGCAGCACGTTCAGCGGAGCCTCTCCCGGAATGATGACGTCGGCGCCCTGGGCGATCAGCCGGCGTGCGCCGATCTTGAATTTTTCGATCAGTTCGGTCGGATCCGAAAAGCCCTTGAGCACATCATTGAAGCTGAATCCGACAGGCCCGGCACCGGCAAAACGTGCCGCCAATCCATAGCCCTCGACATTGTCGGCAAGCAATTCGTAGAAATCCTCAATGAACACCAGCACACCGAATTTGCGCCCGAGCGTACAGGCCGTCAACATGGAGCTTTCGCCGTAACCGATGACGGGAATATCGACCAGCGCGCGGATTTCCCGCAAAGCGGGATCGGGCAGCGTACTGACGGCGTAGGCATCGTAGCCCTGCTCTTGCGCCAGCACGCCGGCCTGCAGGAACTGCATGCTGTGCAGGTGAAAAATGCCGGCATGCCGGATATCAGAACCGGGATAGTTGGTCGTGTAGGTGCCGGGCGCCATGCCATGCATCACGATTTCCGTGTCCGGGCGCGCGACCCGCTTGAAATGCGCTTTGAGTGCGTCCGAATAGGGACCGAGATCGCTCAGGACGGTAAAGCTCTGGTGCCAGATCTTCATGGGGATTCTTCAGCCTGGT
>JADZBO010000201.1 GCA_020851995.1 Burkholderiaceae bacterium | reverse complement strand
CCGTAGCTGACTCAGCAAGGTCATGACCCGCGTTTCGCTGATCTGAAGCTGGCTGCCGATCGCAGCAAACGGCCTCGGCACGAGCGGGAAATCGCGCTGGTATTCATTGAGCAGACGACGCTCGACAGGGCTCAGGTTCAACATGATGTCAGAATCCGATCTTTCCCGCGCGGGGCGTGAAGAAGATTCCGCTGGGCGCCGAAGCAGGCAATTGCGCAAGTGGCTTGCGGGTCGCGGTGTTGAAAACGACGACTTTATTGTCGTCACGCGACGAGATCCAGACGGCCTCGCCCCTTGGCGTGAATTCGAGGTGTAAAACTGCCCGGCCTGGCGCAAGCGTGTCGATCACCGTCAGGTTACTCGTGTCAATGACCTGAACCGCACCGTTATCGGGGAAAGCAAAGGTCACCCAGACCTGTCTGCCATCGGGGCGGGCAATCACGAACACCGGCTGGCCCGCGACCGCCACGCGACCGGTTTCCTTCCAGTTCAGTGTGTCGACGACCAGCACCTCGTGCCGACCGATCGCCGGCAGAAAAGCGCGATTGCCGGCGACGGCCCAACCTCGCAAATGGGGCATTTTGTAGACCGGCATCGGTGCTTCACCGCGTCCGTAACCCTGGAGAATGCGGCGCACCCCCTTTTCCGGATTCCACAAATCAAGCAGCGCGAGGCCGTCTTCGCCAAACAAACCGGCGAGATAGTACCGACCATCCGGCGTGATGAGTCCGTCGTATGGCTGTTTTCCGGCCGGATATTTGTCGATGTTTGGCCTGGAAGGATCTGACACATCGGCCACCCAGATCTGTCCGGCCTCGAACAGACTGAACACAAACCGGTCGCCCGGGGCATCGACGAGACCGACGACCTTGGAAGGTTTACCAGCCGCGTCAAGGGCTGGAATATCGGCCACAAGATCGAGGGTGGTCGCGTCGAAAATCCTGACCCCGCCCGGCGTGTAGTTCTGCGCGGCGACCAACCGGCCGTCTTGCGAAATCGCGCCACCGATGCTGTTGCCGGCCTGTATGACACGGCGCACAATCGTCGCGGTCAGCAGATCGACTTTGGTCAGGCCACCATCACGTCCGAACACGTAGGCGTAGCGGCCGTCCCGGCTGAACACGACCGAGGCGTGGGACAGATCGCCAAGCCCCTTGACCGTTGCCAGGCTGGCTCGATCGCTGGTCGTTACGATCTGTACGCTGCCGGCATCGCGCTCAATCACAATCCCGAGATCGTTGGTGCCCCGTAAGGCCGGGGTGCCGCATCCGGAGAGAGCCAGGGCCAGAAGCCCGACGGTGATGATGCTAATGCGCATTCGGAAATCCATTTTTCAGTTGTTCCACCACCCACTGCGCCTCTGACTCACTCAGGAACCGCGCCCACGGCGGCATTGCGGTGCCGTTACGCCCGCGCAGAATCGTCTCGCGCAGCGCGACGTCTGGCTTGTCCGCGAGCGTGGCAGGCAGCAGGGGTGGCCCGAGACCGCCTTGAAGCGTCAGCCCGTGGCACGAACCGCAATCATTGCGCACCAGCCGGACGATCTCAGCCTGGCGCGATGCATCCGGTGTGCCGGACGTCGTGGCCCCGACCTGAGCCGTCAGACTTGCCAGAACCAGCAACAAAAATGCGGGGCGAAAGCCCCGCATCTCTGTTGCGCTGAACCAGGCACCGGTGATCAATGCCCACGGGGCTGGACACCACCGGCCTGGGGCGTTGCTTACTGAGCCAGGATCCATGTCACCACGGTCGCGTATTCGGGATCAGTCAGCTTGGCACCGTTCGGGGGCATGGGAATCGGCCCCCAGACGCCCGTGCTGCCTTCCTTGATGCGCTTCGCAATAGTCGCTTCGATACCTGCCTGACCTTTGTACTTCGCTGCGACATCCTTGTAGGAAGGCCCGAGGATCTTCTTATCGACGGTGTGACACGCCAGGCAACCTCCCTTCTGGGCAAGTGGCGCGCCATCTTCAGCGGCCTGCACGACCGGTGCGGCCAGTCCCAGGATTCCGGCGGTTGCAATCAATGCGAATATTTTCATGTCATTTGCCTCTTCGTTCAGTAGACATCGTGTTGGGTGTTGTAGACGTTGAACTTGCCCGTCGGCGTAATGAGCTTGGCGTCCTTGATCACGGCCTTGAGCTTGCGCGTCTTGTCATCGACCACGACAATTGCCGACTCCTTGTCCTTGGCGCTCCAGACGGAGAACCAGACCTCGTCGCCGGCCTTGTTGTATTCCGGCTGCACGACGCGTTTGGCACCATCGCCCAGACCTGCCCACTCGGCGATGGGAAGCACTTCGTAGCCCTTGTCGAGGTTGTTGATATCGAAGACCGCAATCGACTGGCTGATCTTGGCGTCGGGATTCAGCGTGGTGTCCACCCACAGGTTGTGCGACTTCGGATGGGTCTTGATGAAGAGCGAACCACCGCCCTGGCCCTTGAGCGTGCGCACCACCTTCCAGGCTTCTTTCGGGTGCTTTTCCGGATCGGTACCGATCAGCGAAATCGATTCGTCGCCCAAGTGACCCGTTGCCCATACCGGCCCGAACTTGGGATCGGTGAAGTTGGCGCCACGGCCCGGATGAGGTGTCTTGCCGACATCGATCATCGCGGTCAGCTTGTCTTCCTTGGTGTCCACCACCGCGATCTTGTTCGACGCGTTGGCGGCTACCAGGAAGTAGCGACCCGACTTGTCGAATCCACCATCGTGCAGATAGCGCGCCGAATCAATGACCGTTGTCTTCAGGTTGTTGAGATCCGAGTAGTTGACCATGCTGATCTTGCCGGTCTCTTTCGAATTCACCACGAACTCAGGGTGATAGTGCGAGGCAACGATCGAGGCCACGCGCGGCTCGGGGTGATACTCCTGCGGGTCGACTGTGACGCCCCGGGTGGAGACGATCTTCAGCGGCTTGAGGGTATCGCCATCCATGATGATGTACTGAGGCGGCCAGTAGGCACCAGCAATCGCGTACTTGTCTTCATACCCCTTGTATTTGGAAGTTTCGACCGAACGCGCTTCCAGGCCGATGCGGATTTCCGCGACCGTATCGGGCTTTTCCATCCACAGGTCGATGAGGTTGATCTTGCCATCGCGGCCGATCACGTAGAGGTAGCGCCCGGAGGCCGAGAGCCGCGAAATATGCACCGCATAGCCGGTCGGCAGAATCGCGACAATCTTCTTGCTGGCGCCATCGATGATGGCGACTTCGCCCGTGTCACGCAGGGTGACCGAGAACAGATTGCTGATATCGAACTTGTTTTCCTGCTTCTTCGGGCGCTTGTCGACCGGAACAACGACCTTCCAGGTCGCTTCGACTTCCTTCATGCCGAATTCCGGCGGCGTGGGCGGCTCTTGCTGCACGTAGCGCGCCATCAGATCGACCTGTGGGTCGGTGAGGTCGCCCGCAGTGCCGAAGTTTGGCATACCGCCAGGGGAGCCATACTTGATGAACGTCTTGAGGTACTCCGTGCCGTTGGCCAGTGTCTTGTCGGTCGTCAGCGGCTTGCCGGTCGCGCCCTTGCGCAACACGCCGTGACAGCCGGCACAGCGTTCAAAGTAAATCTTGCGCGCCTCGTCGAATTCCTTTTCGGTCATCGGGGGTGCTTTGGGGTTGATATTCTGGTGCATCTGCTCGCCGCTCAGCGGCGAGCCGGCCGCCTGGTACTGGGCGTCAGCAGATTTGGTGCTGGTTTGCTGCTGCGCAGCAACATTCACGACAGCCAGGGCAAGCGCCGTCATGGTCAATGCACCAGCCCATTTCTTTGTCGTATTCATTTCTATTTTCCTTTTGGCACGCCCAGCGCGGGCGATTGGTCATCGTTTCCTGTTACCGCAGGCCAAAGGATGTTCCTGCATACACTCCGGTTCATTGACCCGGGTCAATTTTTTTTCCGAATTGTTCTGCGTACACTCTCGGCATGAACCTTCTTCCGATATTTATCAAGGTCAGCGGTCGCCGCTGTGTGGTGGTGGGCGGCGGCGAGGTCGCCTCCCGCAAAGTCGAAACGCTGGTGCGCGCCGGTGCGCGCGTACTGGTGGTGGCACCGGAGCTTGAACCGGTGCTTGAAGCCGCTCGGGCCGCCGGCAAGCTCGAATGGCAAGAAGCGCGATTCGCTGCCGGGCATCTGGCCGGCGCCGCGCTGGTGATCGCGGCGACCAGCGACCATGACGTCAATGCGGCCGTTTCCCGTGAAGCACAGGATCTTGGCATTCCAGTCAACGTGGTCGACCGACCGGCCCTCTGCTCCTTCGTCATGCCGTCGATCGTTGATCGTTCGCCGCTCGTCATTGCGATCTCAAGCGGTGGTGCAGCCCCCGTTTTGGCCCGTATGGTTCGATCGCGTCTTGAAGCGCTGATTCCGGCAACCTACGGCAAACTCGCCAGCCTGGCCGCCCGCTACCGGGACCGGGTCAAGGAAAAGTTGCCCACGGGATCGGCGCGCCGGATCTTTTGGGAAAATACCTTCGAGGGGGGCATCGCCGAGCGCGTATTTGCCGGGCAGGAAGACCTTGCGGGCCGCGATCTCGAAATCGCACTGGATCGCGCGTCGGACGCGCGGACTGAAGGTGAGGTTTATCTGGTCGGCGCAGGGCCGGGAGATCCCGATCTGCTGACCTTTCGCGCGCTGCGCCTGATGCAGAAGGCCGACGTCGTCCTGCACGATGCGCTGGTGTCCGACGCCATCATGAATCTGGTGCGCAAGGACGCAGAGCGCATCTACGTCGGCAAGAAAGCCAACAATCACACTCTGCCCCAGCAGGAAATCAACGCGCTCCTGGTCAAACTTGCGCGCGAAGGCAAAAGGGTTCTGCGCATCAAAGGTGGGGATCCCTTCATTTTTGGGCGTGGCGGCGAAGAAATCGAAACGCTCGCGGAACAGGGCATTGCGTTCCAGGTGGTCCCGGGCATCTCTGCCGCGAACGGCGTGGCTTCGTACGCGGGCATACCGCTCACACACCGTGATCACGCACAGGCCGTCACTTTCGTGACCGGTCACCTCAAGAACGGCACCTCGGATCTGGACTGGCCGGCCCTCGCCCGTCCCAATCACACGCTGGTGATCTACATGGGCCTTGAGGCGCTCAGGGATATCTGCTCGAATCTTGTGATCCACGGGCTCGCAGATTCACACCCCATCGCGCTGGTCCAGGACGGCACAACACCCAGGCAGCGTGTGCTCGTCAGCACGCTCGGCCAGATGCCCGACGCAGCGCGCGAGGCTGGGTTCAAGTCGCCGTCACTGATTATCGTCGGGGAAGTCGTGAGCCTGCACGATAAGCTCAACTGGTACCAGGGGAACCTGCAACCCGAGCACTGAAGCAGTGCCCGGACGTCGGGCGATGCCGCGGCGCACCCGAGCGCTGCTGCGCCGCTTGAACGTCGAGCGATGCCTGGGCGAACTCGCGCACGGATGCGGCGTTCCGCCGTCGAGCAATGCCTCGGCGCACTCGACCAATGACGCGGCGTTCGACCGTCGAGTCCTGTTCAAGCGCTCATGCAGCACCGACAACGCGCACGCGACTGAACCATCAATATTATTTATAGCGTCGTCCAGCGGGCAAAATCCCTGCCGAAAAATCCCGTCAGCACCAGTGCGACCGGGGCAAGCGCCATGAATGCATTCAGTAGGTAACGGATAAAGGGCATCGCCGTGCGCGACTCGATGAACGCGCGCGCCACCAGCCAACCTTTGAGCCAGACGATCGCCGCCACCACGATTGCCAGCCAGCGAACATCCACCACCCACCAGTGCGAGAGAGCAACGCTCAGCAAGGTCAGCAACATCAGCGCAAGCCAGGCGCCAATCAGTGGCTTCAGGTTGACGGCTTGAGTGTTCGGGTGATCGGACATGGAGATTCAGGATTCAGGATTCAGGATTCGGGAGTCGGGAGTCGGGGTTTGGGTCGGAGGTTAACGACGAAAAATTCAGGACTCAGGAAAGCACGTAAAAAAAAGTGAACAGAGCGAGCCAGATCATGTCCGTGGCGTGCCAGTAGCTTCCGAGCGACTCGAGCCCGACGTAGTCAGCCGCGGTGTAAGCCCCCGTTGCGTTGCGCGCCAGCACCCAGATGATTCCGAGAATGCCCCAACTCGCATGCACCAGATGATTGATGGTCAGGTAGTAGTAGACCGTAAAAAATATACCTGCCCGACCTGTGATCCCGTGTTCCAGATTCCACTGGATTTCCAGATACTTGGTGATCGGGTATCCAATCGCAACCAGCAGCGCGGCGACCAGAAACCAGGTCGCGCGCGTGCGCTGCCCGCCTCGCACGCACGCCACCGCGCAGGCAATCAGCAGACTGCTCGTGAGCATCAGGAAGGTGATTGCGATGCCCGCTGTCGTCGACAACCTGGCCGAGCCATGCTCGAACTCAGCGGGAAAATGCGCCCGGGCAACGAAATAAACGATGAACAGAACGGAAAATTCCAGGAATTCGCAGGTAATTCCGACCCAAATGCCTTTGTTTCCGGGAATACGACCCTTTGGCCGAACGTTCGCTGAAACCTCTGTGTGGCTATTTGCCTGCAAACCGCACCTCAAACTGATTTGGACCCCGGGGCCGCGGGGAAGCCTTCACCAGGGCGACATCCGCCAGGGTGACGGCATCGAGTTCCTTCATGTAGGCCTTCATCGCCGACTGAAACGCCTTCTTTAACCGACAGGCCGGATTCAGAATGCACAGGTTCGTGGCCGGATCAAAACACTCCACGAGTCTGAAGTCTGTTTCTGACGCACGGATCACATCGCCTATACGAAGCGTTGCGGGATCGACCAGCAGCCGCAACCCGCCGCCACGACCCCTTACCGTCTCCAGAACGCCCTGGCGCGCCAGATCATTGACGATTTTCATCAGGTGGTTCTTCGACACGCTGTGATGCGCCGCAAGTTCGCCGATGGTCACCAGGCGATCTGCGTGCGTGGCGCAATACATCAGAACCCGCAGGGTGTAATCGGTGTAGTCAGAGAGTCGCATGGCTGCGTTGCGGTCATTTAAAGATGTATTTATTATATTGCTTTATAGCACTTTTTGCGATAAGATGTATTTTCAATGCATCATTGATATTGCTTATTCCTTCATGCCCTAGATCCTGACAAGAACAGCACACTCAAACTCCATTGAGTCTGCCGATCGAATCACGGAGGTTCCAGATGCTCGTGCAGATCAGTACACCTACATCCGCCGCAAAGCGCGCAGCCCTGCTTAAAGGAATGCCGTTGTTTCGGCTGGGCTTTCGCCCCTTTTATTTTGCAGCGGCACTGTTCGCGTGCGTGGCAGTGCCGTTCTGGCTGGGTCTGCTTTTCGTACGCCATCCGGTACAGATCGCCATGCCCGGTCTTTTCTGGCATGCCCACGAGATGCTGTACGGCTTCGCGGTCGCCGTGATTGTCGGATTTCTCATGACCGCCGGAAAAGCCTGGACTGGACTGCCGACCCCCAGGGGAAAGCCGCTCGCCGCGCTTGTGGCGCTCTGGCTGGCGGCGCGGGTCAGCGCTCTCACCGGCCCCTACCCGCTTTACGCCGCACTCGACATCGCGCTGCTGCCGGTCGTCGCCTGCATCCTTTGTGTGATCCTGCTTCGCGCGAAGAACCGTCGCAATCTTCCGTTGGTTGGCATTCTGGTGATGCTGGCGCTGGCCAATATTGCTTTCCATCTATCGTCGACTGGCGTGCTGGCAGTACCACCCATGCAGTCGCTGCACGCCGCGCTCGCCCTGGTGGTGATGATCGCCTGCGTGATGGCGGGTCGCGTGGTGCCAGCCTTTACGGCTGCGGTCACCCCCGGTCTGAAAATCGTCATGCACCCGAAGCTTGAGCAGCTGACGCTTGGCGTCACCGCGCTTGCTCTGATCCTCTGGGTGGTATCGCCACCAGGCATCATCACGATGATGGCGTTTCTGGCGGCGGCTGGCCTGCACCTGTACCGCCAATCGCGGTGGCATCCGTGGGGCACGCGTGGCCGGCCGATCCTCTGGATTCTGCATGCAGCCTATGGCTGGATCGCTATCGGATTCGCCTTGCTGGCCTTAGCGCAGACTGGCGTCGTGGGCCAATCCATCGGTCTGCACGCGCTCGCGGTCGGACTGATCGGCGGGTTGATCATCGGAATGATCACCCGGACCGCGCGGGGCCACACGGGTCGCACACTGCGCGCCTCGCGCCCTGAAGTGGCGGCCTACATCCTGATCATGGTAGCCGCGCTCGTTCGGGTCGTCATGCCGATCGTGGCGCCGGGCTGGTATGCCCTCTGGCTATTTTTAGCGGCAGGCGCGTGGAGCATTGCTTTTGTCATCTATCTCGCGTTGTACGGACCGTGGCTGTTCAGCACACGGGTCGACGGCAAGGACGGTTGATGTGCCCGTCGTTCAAATCACCACCAGCCAGCTCCTCAATTTTCACGCAGCGAGTGCGGTGTTCAACGCGATCAGGCACTTAATACCGTGCCTTCAAGCGTCGGGCACCACACAAGCCGATCGATATTCGGATCACCCATCAATACCCTGACCGCCATCAATGACGGCACCCATTTCAACCCACCCACTGAGAGCATCAGCATGAACACCACCGCAACCGAGCACGCAGCCACCCATGTCACGATCGACGTTCGTTCCATCCCCCCGCGCGATCGTCACGCACTGATTTTCGATCGGTTTGACACCATTCAGGCCGGCGAGGCACTGCAAATCGTCAACGACCATGATCCCCAGGGGCTGCATCGTCAGTTCGCCGAATATCTCCCTGGAAAGTTCGACTGGAGCTATCTGGAAAACGGCCCGGATCTCTGGCGTGTGCGGATTGCCAAAGTGGCCGTCGCAGAGCGCCAGGCCGTCCCAGCGGGAAGTTCCTGCTGCTCCGGGGGAGCCTGCTGCGGTTGAATCCGGAACTTTCGACGATTCGGGCAACGTGTACCGAAGCGCGCTCAGTCCTCGCGAAACTGCATCTGGTAGAGCGCCGCGTAGGCGCCGTCGCGCGCGAGCAACTCGGCATGGGGGCCTTGTTCAATCACCCGACCATGGTCCATGACGATGATTTTGTCCGCGTTCTGGACGGTTGAGAGACGATGAGCGATCACCAGCGTGGTGCGCCCTTTCATGAGGACTTCGAGTGAGGCCTGCACCTGGCGCTCGGATTCGTTATCCAGCGCCGAGGTAGCCTCGTCCAGGATCAGAATGGGGGCATTCTTGATCAGTGCGCGGGCGATCGCGAGCCGCTGACGTTGTCCGCCGGAGAGGCGCGTGGCGTTCTCGCCGACATGGGTGTGTATGCCCTGCGGCAGGCTGTCGACAAACTGCAGCAGATTCGCCGCCTTCAGCGCATCGCGGATTTCGTCCTCAGAGGCGTCGTGCAGCGCGCCATACCCGACGTTCACCGCAATCGTGTCGTCGAACAGCACTACATCCTGACTCACCAGCGAGAGCTGCTCCCGCAAATTACGCAACGCCAGCGACTGGACGTTGCGGCCATCAATCAGGACCTGACCGGAATCCGGCTCGACGAACCGCGGCAGCATGTTCACCAGGGTCGTCTTGCCGCTGCCGGATCTGCCGACCAGCGCGACCGTCTGGCCCGGCTCAACGGTAATGCAAACGTCATCGAGCGTATTCGCCTGGGCATCGGGAAAGCGGTGAAACACGTTGCGGTACTCGACCCGGCCCTGGGCCCGATCGGGAAATGAATCCTTGCCGGCGTCGGTCTCTGACACCTGATCAATCAGGGTGAAGACGCTTTCGGCTGATACCAGCATCTTCTGCATGCGGCCCGCCACTTTGGTCAGACGTTTGACCGGATCGAAAATCTGCGCAAGCGCCGCCATGAACGCCGCAAAACTGCCCACCGTCAGTGTGCCGGCGTTGGCCTGGCTGAGCGCAACCGAGATAACGGCTGCAACGGCCACTGCAGTGACCACCTGCGTGATCGGCGTCAACGCCGCGTCGGATGTGGAAGCCCGCATGTCGAACCGCCGCAGACGCCCACTGACGTAGCCAAAGCGCTCCCGCTCGTACTCGTAACCGTCGAACAACTTGATCACGCGCTGCCCATCGATACCTTCGCTGACCACGCGGGTCAGTTCAGCGTTCATGTTGACGGTGTCGCGGTTGATGCGGCGCAACCGGCCAATGAACGAACGGGAAATCAGCACCGAGATCGGCATGGTGACCAGGATGATCAGTGTGAGCTCCCAGGACATGTACAGGAGCACGGCGATCATGGCGATGACCACGAGCGATTCGCGCACCACGACGGTCAGAACGTCGGTGGCATAGCCGGTGACATTGCCTGCGTCGACCGTGAACCGGTTGAGCAGGCGTCCGCTGTCGCCCTTCTTGAACTCGCTGTCCGGCATGGCCAGGAGCTTTTCGAACATATCGCGGCGCACGCCGAGCAAAACATTGTTGGCGGACCAGGCGAGCAGATAATCGCTGAAAAAGTTGCAGACACCCCGCAACAGGATCAAGCCGATAATCGCCAGCGGGACTTGCCAGACATATTCGGGCCGGTTGCCGGAAAATCCTTCGTCGAGCAACGGTTTCATGGCGACCGCCAGGGTCGGCTGAGTCGCTGCCGCCCCCGCCATGAAGAGAACAGCAAGGGCCAGTCCCTTCCAATAGACTCCGACGCGGCTGTAGATGCGCCGCCAGAGGTTCATATTGAGGGGATCGGCTGTGGAGGGATGGGATCTGGCGGAGTCGGTCACGACAAGACTCTAAAACACACGAATGGGGAATTTTAACCGCTCACCGTCCGGAACCGGCTTTGGCGAGCTTGCGCGGTTGTCGTATCCTTGCGATCTGACCATGCGCACCCTTACCAACACACCCTCCGCACCTCTGATGATCCGCCTGCCGAACTGGGTCGGCGATGTCTGCATGAGTTTGCCTGTGCTCTCGCTCTGCCGCGACCTCGGCGTGGAGGTTGCGGTGAGCGGCCGGCCCTGGGCGGCCGATCTTCTCGCCGGACTGCCGCTGGCGGCGGTGCTGCCGATGCGGGGACGACTGCGCGAGGATATCGCGACGCTGCGCTCCTGGCGCGGCGCGCACACGGACTATCAGCGCGCGCTGCTGCTGCCGGATTCACTCTCGACCGCCCTGGCCTTCCGGCTGGCGGGGTTTCGCAGCGCAGGCTACAGGGATGACGGGCGCAGTCTGTTGCTCTCATGGGGATTCAGCAAACCTCCCGGACCACTGCACGCGGTGCAGTCGTGGCACCACCTGGCCTGCAGCGCGTTGCGCGCCTGGGGCTACGACACGGGGCGTGCCAGGCTCGATGCAAGGCTCGGCTTACCACTCACTGCGCAACACCTGCAGGACACGGAACACCTGATGCAGCAAGCGCATCTTAGCGCCGGGCAATTTGTTCTCATAGCGCCGACCGCGACGGGGCGCCACAAAGGTCAGATCAAAGTCTGGCCCCACTTTGAT
>JADZBO010000200.1 GCA_020851995.1 Burkholderiaceae bacterium | reverse complement strand
TGCCGATTGATCGTGGAAATCGGAGGCTATCGCCTCGCCTGGATCGGCATGGCGCGGTCTGACCACGAAAAAACAATTGAGCTGGTCGCGCAGTTTGGCGGGACCCAAGGCGAATTATCGCAACTCAGGATGAGTTGGGCAGACAACGTCTGGGGGCGAGGCCCTACGGGTACTGCGATCCGTACGGCCGCGACGCAGGTCAATCAGGACTTTCCGACCAATGGAGCGGTGACCGTTTGGCGCGACTGGGCACAGGAGAACGGATTCAAGGCGTCCATCTCGCTGCCGCTGATCGGTGTCGCTGGGCCAATTGGGGCGCTGACAATTTACTCCGGGGAGAGCAATGCGTTTGACCAGGCGGAGATCAAGCTGCTGGAAGGACTTGCGCAGAATCTGGCTTATGGGATCAGGGGCATCCGTACGCGGACTGCCAGTGAGGTGTTTGCAGATCAGTTGCGCAAGCTTTCGCTGATCGTCGAGCAAAGTCCCGAAAGCATTGTGATCACCAATCTGAATGCCGAAATCGAATACGTGAATGAAGCTTTTGTTCGCAATACCGGCTATTCACGAGAAGAGGCGATCGGCAAGAATCCGCGGGTACTGCAGTCCGGGAAAACACCGCCGGAATCGTATGGTGCGCTTTGGGCTTCACTGCTGCAGGGCCTGCCCTGGAGTGGTGACTTTTTTAACCGGCGAAAGGATGGCACCGAGTATGTGGAGCGCGCGATCATCGCGCCCATTCGTGATGCCAGCGGTGCAATCACGCATTACATGGCCGTGAAGGAAGACATTACGGCGCGCAAGATTGCGGAAAACCGGATTCAGCACCTTGCCTTCTACGATCAGTTGACCGATCTTCCAAATCGTCGGCTGTTGCTGGATCGCTTGCAAAGCGCGCTATCCGATGCACTGCGGGAAAATCAGCTTGGTGCTGTGCTCTACGTTGATCTGGACAACTTCAAGACCATCAACGACACGCTTGGTCATCCCGTTGGCGATCAGGTCCTCAAGCAAATCGCCGTGAGGCTGACCGACTGCGCGGGTGCAGGGGACACTGTGGCCCGGCTGGGAGGCGACGATTTTCTGGTGATGCTGACCAACCTGCCACCCTACGCAGATGTGGCGACTCGCCTGGCGACGGAGCGCGCGGAAAGGATCCTGCGCAGTCTGCGTTCACCGATTGTGGTGGAGAGCGTTCAGTGCCAGACCACCGCCAGTATCGGGATCGCACTTTGGGGCAACAGCGGGAATACGACGGAGACGATTCTCAAGCAGGTGGACATGGCCATGTATGCCGCCAAGGCAGACGGGCGGAATACCTACCGGTTTTTCGATCGACGCATGCAGGAGGTCGTGGACGCCGAGGCTGCGCTGGAGAGTGACTTGCGTGCCGCATTACCGGGCAATCAATTTTGCCTGTATTACCAGCCGCAAGTCGATCAGTCCGGGCAGATCTTCGGCGCCGAAGCGCTGGTGCGCTGGAACCATCCTCGGCGCGGTCTGGTATGCCCGGGTGATTTCGTTCCGCTTGCTGAGCGTACGCGCCTCATCGTACCGATCGGAAAGTGGGTGCTCGATGCAGCCTGCCACCAGCTCAGACAGTGGAGTAGTCAAGCAGAGACTGCCCGGCTCACGCTTTCGATCAACATCAGCGCGATTCAGTTGCACCAACCGGACTTCGTGTCGCAGGTACTCGGCGCGTTGAAAAGCGCTGGTGCCGATCCAGGCCTTTTGAAGCTTGAGCTGACGGAAAGCCTGTTGTTGAGCGATCTTGAAGACACCAGTATCAAGATGACTGAATTGCGCGGGCATGGGGTGCTTTTTTCGCTCGATGACTTCGGCACGGGCTATTCGTCGCTGTCCTACTTGCGCAAGCTGCAACCCGATCAACTCAAGATCGATCAATCGTTCATTCGCGAAATCCCGGACGATCCGAACGCGTGCGCCATCACCCGAACGATCATCGCACTGGGCCAGACGCTAGGCCTGTCGGTCATCGCCGAGGGTGTGGAAAACGCGGCGCAACGCGATTTTTTACAACACAGCGGCTGTAATCACTATCAGGGCTATCTGATGAGTTGGCCGTTGCCCATCGACGAATTCAATGCATTATTGTCGGATGGCAATGTTGGCCGTTGAGCAGATCCCCTGAGCACGATCCAGCCGCGTGGATTCAGGACTGCCCCAGGGGTGGAACAGAGGGCGTGACCGAAAAGTGGTGAAGACGAATTCTCAGGGCATCGTCCTGTTTGACGATGATCAACGTCGTGCGCAGAACGGATTTGGTCGAGATGCCGCCTTCAAGCACAAACGCGAAGTCGCCGTATCCCTGTGCAACGAAGCTGCTTTCATCCAGTCGCCGGATTTCCTGCTCGACGAGTTCAAGGTGGGCCGACTTGATCACGCCCGTGTAGGAACCGAAATACGATTGGATGGCGTCGGAGCCGACCGAATGGCCTGCGCGACCGCCGTAAAACAGGGCGTCGTCCAGGTAAAGACTCGCAAGCTTCTCCGGATTCCAGATCTTCGCGGCGGCATTCCAGGCATCCTGAACGGCTTTCAGTGCCAGTACACAGTCATCGATGTGATTTTTCATGTGTCTCAATTTTTGTTTTGTCGGGAGTTTCACATATTTTTTGTCGAGATATCCTAGGCGGAGTGTGACTCGCGCATGGTGCGCCTCGCGCGCGGGATCCAGCGCCTAAACCTGCGCGCCCGCGGTCGACGAGTACGCCGGAGCCAGGCCGACGATCGACCGCACCAGATGGCTGTCTTTATCGAGCAGCTGATCCAGGATCGTGAAATGATTTGCCGCCGGGATCGGTATCAAATCGCCCGGGCAATGGGCTGCGGCGCGATGGGCGTTGAACGCGCGGCTGGTACCGACCATGGCGGGCAATTCGCCCGTACCGTAAGCGATTGAAAGCTTCTTTGCGCTTGGTGTTAGCCGGATCGGAGAAAACCGGTTGATCTCATCCACCGAGAGCTGAACCAGATCGTTGACGTGAGGCGCGTCGCGCAGGGGCGCCAGGTCGAATACCCCGGAAATCGCCAGGCCCGCCGTGACCGCCGGATGATCGATCAGGCAAGCGGTCAGATGCCCGCCCGCCGACCATCCTGTCAGGATGAGAGATCCTTCGATACCGTGTTTGCCAGCGTTGTTTGCAAACCAGTCCAGCGCACTGTGCAACTCATCCACGATCTGACTCAAGCTCGCCTGCGGTGCAAGCGTGTATCCCGCGAACGCGGCGGACCACCCCCGCGCCAGGATGCCCTGCGCCATGCAGGCGAAGCTCTCCCGGCTACCGCGTTGCCAGAAGCCTCCGTGGATATGCACGCAGCATGGCGCACGGGGATCGTGAGCAGGGTAGAAATCCCACCTTGTGCGATCACCAGCGCGATATTCCAGATTGAGGTGTTCCGGGCGTTGCTGACGTAGCAAGGCAGAATCCGCCGCCCAGCGTTCGTTTATTTGCGTCGCGAAACCCGCACCGACATGCGCGCGGTTATTGAACGCGAGGTTGCGCTCTTCTGGAGACAGGTGTTGCCAGTTGAGGGAGTTCAATCGTGAGGGAGTTCAATCGTTATGACGCGGTTTGGCTGGACAGTCGTTTTCTCGACCCGGTATCCGGATCGACTTCCCACAGGAACCCGGTGCTTGCCTGAATCATCAGCTTGCCATTATGAAGCAATGCGTCGATCGCACCGGGAACTGAAATGCGGCGATGCGTCCCTGTTGCCGGCTTGACCAGAAACACGGACTCTTCACTGGTGCAGACGCGTTCGATGACCCATTCCATGAAGTCTATTATCACCATCAATGGTGGTTACGGAGGTCATATTTCCTAAGAAATTCCATTGTTCACCGCAGCAAAGCCGAATATTTGTCGCTGATTTCCAACAGTTGATCAGGATACTCGCTGAAGTTCGCGAAAACCCCGCGCCGGGGAGCCGTTCGTGTCGGTTTAAATCGCGCTGTAGCCGCCATCGACAAGCAGGTCGGCTGCGGTCATGTAGGAAGACGCCTGGCTTGCCAGGAATAAGGTGGCCGAGGCAATTTCATCTGGCATCGCGCTTCGGTTGAGCAGGTAGCGCGCGGCGTGTTCGCGCCGCATTTCCTGCGTCATGGATCCGTATCGGAACTCTGTGCGCCGTGTCCTGATTGCACCCGGAGAGAGGGTGTTCACCCGAACACCCTGCGCAGCGTGATCGGCGGCCATCGTCTTGGCCAGCATGAGCAGAGCGCCTTTTGCTGTCGCATAGGAGACCCGGCCGGCCTTGGTCACATGCGCGTGCATCGACGCGATATGCACGATCGAGCCGCCGCCAGCCTCGATCATCCCGGGCAGGATCGCGCGTGACATCAGGTAAGCTCCGGTGACATCGGTGCGCAGCACCTTGTCCCATTCCGCCAGGTCGATGTCGAGGATCGTGCCGCTGCGGTCAAGGACCGCTGCACAATTGACCAGCACGGTTGCGTGGCCCAGCCGGTCGGCGATCGTCGCAGCCGCCGTGACCGTCGAGGCTTCGCTCGCAACGTCGCACTGTACGCCGATCGCCTTGCCTCCGTTTTTGCGGATTGTCTCGGCCTGTTCTTCCGCTGCGCTGAGATCGATATCGATGCAAGCCACCTGCGCGCCCACGTTGGCAAACAACTGGCAAATCGCGCTGCCGAGGCCACCTGCTCCCCCTGTGACCGCCGCCACGCGGCCGTCAAGCCGGAATATCCGTTCATCCATCGTGCGTTGCTCCGATCGATCAGGCGTCAGGCCGGGTTGAATAGGTCTGGTCGATGAACTTGAAAATGTTCGAATAGTCCTCCGCCCCATGACCGTCACGGATCGCCGCGTCCCAGATATCCCGGATCGCGCTGGCCGCGTGGTGGGGCGTACCGAGTCGAGCGGCCTCAACGAGCGCCAGGTCGACATCCTTGCCCAGGATCTCCAGGCGGGCCCCGGTCGAGAACGCACCGTTGAGTATCTGACTCTTGAAAAGATCCTCCGTCGCGCGATTGCGTCCTGTGCTCGCATTGATCACATCGATCGCGACGTTGGGGTCAATGCCTGCGCGCATCGCCATGAGAACCATTTCGCTTGAGAGCGTCATCGTGGCGGCGTTGAGCAGATTGTTGGAAAGCTTCAGCACCTGGGATTGGCCGGGAGTTTCACCGATGTGAAAAAGCCGGTCCGACATGGCGGTCAGGATGGCACGCGTGCGTTCGAAGATTTCCGGACGGGTTGCAATAAAACACGAAAGCTTTCCGCGTGCCTCGCCCAGCGGTCCGCCGCTCGTCGGGGAGTCGATCAATGCGATGTTGCGAGGCGTGAGGGCCTCTGCAATGCGCCGCATTGTGGCATAACCCATGGTCGAGGTTTCTACATAAATGCGAATCGCGGTGCCATGCACGATGCCCTGCTCGCCGAAGGCCACTTGTTCGCTGACTGCGGGTGCGGGCAGGCAGGCGAAGACGATCTCGGCCTGAGATGCAACCTCGGCCGGCGTGGCGGCCACCTCGGCCCCTTTGTCGCGAAACTCCGCGACCGCTTGCGGGTTGATGTCGCACACTGTCAGCGGATAGCCAGCGCGCAAGAACCTGCGCGCCAGCAACTTGCCCATGTCGCCGAGTCCGATAAAGCCAAGTCGCTCCCGCGGATGTTCTGGCGTGTTCTGCTCCTCCTGTTGCGTCATGATGCGTCTGTTGCTCCTGCTTTCTTGATGATGGGCGCCCATTTGAGTCGCTCAGCGGCAAGGAACTTTGAAAACTCCTCGGGTCCCTTGCCCAGCAGGAACAGATTGGCGTCGAGAAATTTCTGCTGCAACTCCGGCGAGGCAACCGCTTTGGCAATTGCGCCATTGAGCGTGTCGATCACTGCTTTCGGTGTGCCAGCAGGTGCCATGATTCCGCCGTACGATTCGAACTCGTAGCCCGGCAGTCCGGCCTCGAACACGGTGGGCAGGTTCTTGAACGTGTTCGACCGGTAGGGGTTCGTCGCGGCAAGCGCCTTGACACGACCTTCCTTGACAAAGCTGCCGATGGCCGTGGCCGTGATGATGCTCACATCAATCCGCTCGCCTCCGAGGTCGGTGACGACCGGGGCTTCGCCTTTGTAGGGAATGTGTTTCATCTCGATTCCGGCCATGAGCATGAACAACTCCACCGCCATATGCTGCGGGCCTCCGGTGCCAGACGAGCCAAACGTCAGAGCCCCCGGTTTGGACTTGGCCAGCGCGATCAGTTCTGTCACCGAGTTCACGCCCAGACCGTTGCGTACGACCAGCAGGTGATCGTAGTTGGCGACATGGTTGACCGTGGCAAGATCGCGCAGCGGATCGTACGACAGCGGTGGCTGCATCAAGGGTCGGAGGGTCAGGTTGCCGGGCCCTCCGAGCAGCAGGGTGTAACCATCGGGTGGTTGCTTGGCGACGAAGCCGGCGCCCACGGTGCCGACCGCGCCGGGCTTATTTTCGACAATGACTTTTTGCTGCAGGTGCTTGCTCATCTCCGCCGCGATGACGCGCGCGGTCACGTCTGTCGCGCCGCCCGCCGGGTACGGCACGATGAGTGTGATCGGTCTGGTCGGATAAGATTGAGCGAGCGCCGTAGTGCTCCAGAAGAACGCCAGGGCAATGACGGTCAAACAAAGGCTCAGGCGAATCCAGTGCCCTAAGGAGAGCGCGGAATCTGCTGAAGAAAGTGCGGAATCTGCTGAAGAACGCGCGGAACCTACTGAAGAAAGCGCGGAATCTGCTGAAGTACGCGCGGAACCTACTGAACCCAGGGCAAATCCGGTCATTGATGTCTCCCCGTCTGCCGCGGATGCGGCAGCGAATTGTTAAGTTTTGTGTGCTGATGGTACGTTAAGAATCGCTTGAATTCCATAGGAATTTGCATGATTGCCAGTACGCATCATCAGTTTTATGGATGGATTCGCTGCGTGAGCACGCCTGAGATGGAGGCGTTTTTCACTATGACGTTTCTCCCTGTCGTCCGGATCGTCTTGCATTTGATTTTTGGCATGGCAGGGAGGACACGGCTGCGCTAAGCTTCCCATAGGCGGGTGGTGTGTCGCGACTGCATTTCAGCGGCGAGCACAACCGGCGAAAACGGAGAGCACTATGTCAGCAAAGCACGTCGCCATCTGGATTGATCACAAAGAGGCTCATATCCTGTATTTCGACAAGAGCAAGAACGAGATCGTAAAGAGCAGCGCAGAGCGTCCGCACTTGCATCACAAGGCCAACGCGATCGGCAGCGGCCATGCGCCGGCCGAGAAGAATTATTTTCATGCCGTGATCAATGCCGTCGCTGATGTCAGCGAAATCCTGATCGTCGGTCCGGGCTCGGCAAAAACCGAATTATTCAAGCATGCCACCTCGCACGATCCGGCGATCGCGAAGAAGATCGTCGGAGTGGAGACGGTTGATCATCCGACGGATGGACAGGTTCTCAACTTCGCGAAGGCCTATTTTCACAAAGTGGATCAGATGCGCGGGGTTTAAGAACTTCGCGCGTCTGGTTCAGCCGCCTTCGCACAGACTCAGGAATTCGGTGACTGGCAGTGGTTTGCTCAGGAAGTAGCCTTGAAACAATCCGCAGCCAGATTCCTTCAGAAACGCTACCTGCTCCTGAGTCTCCACACCCTCTGCGATCACCTCAAGCCCCAGGTTCGTACCCAGGCTGATGATCCCGCGCGTGATCGCGCGTGCGTCCGGATCGGTGGAACTGTTTCGAATGAACGATTGGTCGATCTTCAGTTGATCCAGCGGCAATCGGTAAAGGTAGGAAAGAGACGAGTACCCGGTGCCGAAGTCATCGAGTGAAAACCGCACCCCTTGCTCGCGCAATTCCTTCATGCGGGTGATCGCAATTTCGATGTCTTTGAGCAGCAGGCTTTCGGTGATTTCGAGCTTGAGCCTGTTGGGATCTGCGCCGGTTTGCCTGAGAGTGGACAGCGTCTGGTTCACGAAATCAGTCTGGTACAGCTGCAGCGCGCTGATATTGACAGCCAGTGGCAGGTTGCGCAGAACAGGATGCGCGTCCCAGCGTTTGAGCAGCGCGCAGGCAGTCTGCAGAACCCATCGGCCTATGGGCAGGATTAGTCCGGTTTGCTCGGCCAGGTCGATGAACGAAGCCGGACTCACGAGCCCGCGCTCGGGATGCCGCCAGCGCACGAGGGCCTCGGCTCCGACCACGGCGAGATCCGTATTGAACTGAGCCTGTATGTGGAGTTCAAACTGGTTTTGTTCCAGCGCGCGGCGCAGGTCGTCTTCGAGTTGCGCTCTCTGGTTGACTGATTGCTGCATCTGGCCGTCGAACAGACGCAGCGTGTCCCGGCCGGATTCCTTGGCTTTATACATCGCAAGGTCCACGTGCTTGAGCAACTCGTCGGAAGTGTCGGTCGGATGGCCGAACACGGCAATGCCGATGCTGGCTGTCGCACGGCAGCGGTATTCGCCGATTTCGAAGATGCGACGGAGCGAGGCAAGCAGAGCCTGGCCGAGCGCGGTGGCTGAGTTACTCGCTGTTTGCGGATCGTCGCCGAGGTCATAGGCGATGACGGCAAAGTCGTCAGCGCTAAAGCTTGCGGCAAAGTTGTCGCTGCCAATGCATTCGACAATGCGTGCGGCAGCCTGCCGGAGCAAGGTGTCCCCGATGTCGTGCCCGAGTGTGTCGTTAACCGTTTTGAAGTTGTCGAGGTCGATGTAGAGCAGCGCGCCAAAATTCCGGGTTTCGCTAGCTGACGCAAGCGCGGTCTGTAGCTTTTCGATTAGCAACCTGCGATTGGGAAGCCCCGTCAGTTGCTCGAAAAAAGCAAGTTTACGGATGCGGTCGCTGGCAATTTTGCTTTCGGTAATGTCCATGGCCAGGCCTTCGACCACCATCAGGTCATCCTGGCAATAGCCGCCGATGGATCGGTCGTACAACCAGCGCCATTCGCCCTTCGCGTTCTGGATGCGGTATTCGATTTTGAACGGGCGGCCCTGGCGGAAATCTTTGATGGCTTGCGCAACCACGGCACGATCATCCGGATGAACTGATTCCTGCCACAGCATCGGATGCGCGTTCAGGTATTCCGCTGTATGTCCGAAGATTTTGTCGACCTGACCGAAGTAATGCGTTCCGCCGACTGCGGTCGAAAACGTGTACGCAATATCGGGTGAATTTTCGACAAGACGGCGATATCGCGCCTCGCTCTCCTCGATGAGGGTTTGACGTTCACGCAGAGTGGTTAATAGTCGGTTGAAGCTTCCAATTAATGTTCCAATCTCGTCGGGTCGGGAGACCGGCAGGGATTTGTGCGTGCCAGGATCGTGCGAGAGGGCTTCGAGCACAACGGCAGCCTTCGACAATGGCGCAAGCTCACGGCGCAACAGCCACCACATGAACAGGCCGACAATCAGTGTGAGGAGGAGCGTGGCGGCGTGAATCCGGTTTTCCAGATACCTGATCGGGGCAAGCGCTTGGGATGTTGGCAAGGTGATTGCGACATACCAGCCAGCAAGCGGGACGCGTTTGACCGCGACCAGTGTCTCGACCCCCGAAGGGTTAATCAGGACCTGATGGCCCTCCGCGCCTTGAATGTACCGGTCGATATCTCGGTTGACGCCTTCCGGTGGCAGAACTTCAAGAATGCGCTTTTTATCGCTCGCGGTGACGATCATGCGGTTTTCGGGCGACACCACCAGCCATTCGCCCGCTTTGCCGTCTGTATTGGCAGCGATGGCGTCCAGAAAATTCGGCTTCGCGAGATCGGTGACGCCTGCAAGCGCCCCGACGACGGTACCCTGGCGATCGCGAATCGGCACGGCAATCGTGACAAGCATGGATTTCAGCGCCCTGCCAAAAAGCGGTTCCCCGACGGTCGGCCTGGAGTCGCGCAGGGCGCCGATGGCGTATTTCCGATCCATGTAGTTCGTACCCACGCGTCCGGCCATCGAAGGGTTGTCGGCGATGGCAAGGCCGTCCTTCGACATGACGAAAATTCCCCCGTTGAAGTGGGCGAGAATCAGGTGACGGTCGTTCAGATAAGTCTGAACGCTCTGCGGATTGGAGATTGATTCCGGATTGATTGCGCTGGCGATTGATTCAAGTGCCTTGATCCTCTCGCGCAGATTGTCATTGATCTCGGCAGCGACAAAGGTCGCCGTCGCAAGCTGGCTGGCAGCGAGGATTTCATGCATATCCTCACGCAGCGCGCGGGTTGCGTAGAATTCCAGTGACCAGAACCCAAGCAGATACGCCGCGAGTGTGAGGAGAATCAGGCGCGTCTTGATGGATCGAGTCCAGAACAGAGTCTGCTTTGAAGGAAGCTTCACTGGGATGGCGTCGTCATACGTTTCAGATCGGGCCGGTGCCGGAAGGACACCATAAAACCCCTATGGTCAGTATAAAACTTCTTTATAGCCATGCCGGTTATTGAGACCATATTGGCAGGATGTTACTTTTATTCAACTTTCGCGAACTTACACAATGGTCCCCGGTATGAAGGTTCAACTATTGATTCCTCCCGACGTCCGCACGGTTCGGTTCGCGCGACCGGTGGCGTTGCTCGCGGCTGTTGTTGCGCTCATCTCTCCTGTTGCGAGCGCCGGGTCGCTCGACGCGTGCATCGCCGGTCTGCGCAAGACCGCGCTTTCCAGGGGAATCAGCACGTCTACCTTTGACGCCGCGATGAAGGGCGTCGAGCCTGATCCGGACGTCATCAAGTCGTTCGAGTATCAGCCCGAATTCCGCACGCCGATCTGGGATTATGTCGCTGGCCTGGTGGACGACGAGCGCGTCGCCGACGGCCGGGAGCAAATGGTTCGCTGGGATTCTGTACTGGGGGAGGCCGAGCGTGCCTATGGGGTGGATCGTCATGTGATCGTTGCAGTCTGGGGCGTTGAATCCAACTTCGGACGGATCCAGGGCACACGCGAACTGGTGCGCTCGCTGACCACGCTGGTGTGTGCCAATAAGCGGGAGTCCTTCTTTCGCGGCGAACTGATGGCGACGCTGAGCATCCTGCAATCGGGAGACATCGCCGCAGAGTCGCTGACAGGATCCTGGGCGGGCGCCTTCGGCCAGACGCAGTTCATGCCGACGACCTATCAGCGGCTGGCAGTCGACTTTGATGGGGACGGCAAGCGTGATGTGGTGAACTCGGTTGCCGATGCACTTGGCTCGACAGCAAACTATCTGGAGCGCGCGGGGTGGGTCACCGGGCAGCCCTGGGGTTATGAGGTGCGCATTCCGGAGAACTATGCCGGTCCGTCCGGCCGTCGTACGCGACAATCGCTGGCGCAGTGGACAGCGCTTGGCGTGCGACGCCTTGAGCCGGTCCAGGCTGGCGGCAAACCCCAGCCTGCGGACAGTACGCAGGCGGCGCTGCTACTACCGGCCGGGCCTAAAGGGCCAGCGTTTCTGGTGTTTCGGAATTTCGACGCGATTTACGGTTACAACGCGGCAGAGTCCTACGCGCTGTCGATTGCGCATCTGTCCGACCGATTGCAGGGTGCCCCGGGGTTCAGTACGCCCTGGCCGACGGATGATCCTGGGCTGAGCCGTGCCGAACGGCGTGAAGTGCAGCAGCGTTTGCTTGATCGTGGCTACGATATCGGCGCCGTGGACGGCATGATCGGCGCGAAGTCGCGCAGTGCCATCAGCGATTTCCAGAGCTCCCAAGGATTGACGGTTGATGGCCGCGCAGGCCTACGCGTATTGAACGCACTGCGCACGACACCGGTGCAGGCGAAGCGGGCACCGGCGACAGCGCAGTAGTGACGATGCGCGGAATACGCCTCGCCCATCGGCTTGCCGGAAATCGGGAGCTCAGGGATTAACGCTGGTTGCGGTGCCGGTGAAACCGTCTGGCGATCCCCGTTATGATTGCCGCAATCTGCAGGAACCTCATGCAACGAGACTCGTCCACCTTCGTGGCAGTATTGATCGTCGCGGTCGCGTGTGCGGCCCATGCGGCCCTGTTCGGATTCGTGAGCCCTGACTCCTGGTACTACGTGCAGCTTGCGCGTTCGCTTCGCCTGGGCGAGGGCTGCAGCGTGGAAGGCCACTATTTCGCGGTGTTTCCGTGTGGCTATCCGGGGGCGCTGGCGCTGCTGACGCCTTCCACGGATTTTGCGACCATCATTCTCTCCAGCAAACTGGTCAATGCGGGTATGCTGCTTGCGAGCTTTGCGTGTTTACGCGCGTTTGTCGGGGTGGGGTGGGTCGCGGCCTTTATCGTCATCGCGCCGGCCACGTTGTTGAATGCGACCTACACCTGGTCGGAAAATCTGTTTCTCCTGTCGACAAGCCTGGTGCTTCTGCTCATCAAACGACTGGATCGATCGCCCGGCATCCCCGGCGTCGCGCTGCTGGCCCTTGCGCTCCTGGTCGGAGTTTCCTCGCGCTATTACTTTGCGCCGTATGCCTTTGCGTTGTGGGTCGGGGTACTTTTGCTGTACGGACGCCGGACCGCGTTGTGGTCGCTGCCTGCCTTTGTGGTCGCGGCGGCCGGCTACGTTGCCTATTCCTGGTTCAACAAGACGTTGACCGGTTTTGCGACTGGCACCGAGCGGTATGCGCCTGCCGAGTCATTGAGCTTCCTCATCTCCCATTTTCTCTGGAAGATCGGCACGCTGGATCTGTTTTCGACACTGGCTGTGTTGGCGACCCTGCTGTTGCTGGCCCGACGCGCACTGCAATGGCAACCAATCCCGCAGGCCGTGCGGGGCGCATCGCGCGAATTGCGGTTGATTGTCTGGGCGGGCAGTGCCTTTCTGCTGCTTGCGTTCATTCTTCGGCTTCAGGCGCAGTATCAGCTATTCAACACGCGAACGATTGGACCGGGGCTGGTGCTCCTGGTGGCGGGCCTGGCGGGGATGGTGGTGCGCGTGGCGCCCGGCAAAAAAGTTCCTGCAGTTGCGATCGTGACTGCAGGATTGTTGTCGCTGCTGATTGCTCACTGGCCGACCGTCCGGACAGAAGTACGGACGGTGATGGCTGGACATTATCGTAGCGTGCCCCGGTTGATCGAGGACTATGCCGGGCGATTCAAAGACCGACCCTACGACACGATCGTACCGTTCAGTATCCCGGCGGTTTCGCCCTTTATTTCATTTAACGCCGAGTTGTATTACGGCAGCGGTGCCAAGTTCATCAATCCGCTAACGAATCCGGGTGCGAACGCAGATACCGAGATGACGCTTTCCGCCAGGTTGGCGCACTTTCCCGAAGGGACGTGCGGCATCGATTTCACCCCGTATGAAACCCGCGCGCAGCTGCAGGAAATCCTGGATTCGACGTATGACCTGGACTACAGCGTCCGCGTGGATACCGGGCAAGTGGAGCGCAAAAAGATGCGTGTTTTTGATGCCGGCCTGGCGCAATACGTTCTTGATCGTTTTGTTCCGGGCGTCGTGGTGGATTGCCGCGAGATGTTCCCGAAATAGCCAGTCGCACGTTGGGAGCTGGCCAGTCCGACGCTCTGAAATCGCTCCGTGTGCCGATTGCCGTCACCTGATCCGCAGGCGGTTCATGACACCCTGAATTTGAGCATCGATATTTAACGGGGTATCCTGAACGCTGCAACCCTTTGATGTCGATGGAGTCAGGCCATGGAACAGAAACGCCAACAATTCGAACACATTTCCGCAGCCGTCGATCATCTGGAGTCGTCGGTGTCGGCGGGCAGTATTGCGACCGGCGCTGCCAAGGGAATTCTCTACGGATTGTTCGAGGCCGTCGGCACCATCATCGGGGATCCCGATTTACCGGAACACATCCGGTCGGGGTACGACGGACTTCAGGAAACGCTGAGAGAACTTGGTGCCAAGTTAGGCTAGGCAGCTTAAGCGCAAATTTAGGCTAGGCAGCTTAAGCGCAAATTGAGGCGGTACAGGTCAAGCACCAGGTAAGGCTGCACGTTAAGCCACAAGCCAGCGAAGTCGTGTCAGCCGCCAGATCAGCGTAACCACCTTAGCCGCAGCGCGGGGGTGTCAGGGCCAGTGGGCGGGCCGTTCCCCCCACGGCCGTAAAGGCGGCCGACGAAATTGCCGAAGGCGGCGCAGTCGTCTGCGCAACATGTCTGAGGCCCGTCAGGGCCGAGTTGTTGCGCAGACGCGCCGACCGGCGATTTCGGAGGGAAGTGGGCGCAGCCCACCCGCCGGCCCGGCCGTGGGGGGAACGGCCCGCCCACTGGCCCTGACACCCCCGCGCGATGCATCTGAAGAACCGCAAACCCTGAAAATTCCCCCCTGTTGCACCCATCCCACTAGGGATTACGCTTGGTTCGCCACATTTTCAGCACGAACGTTCGTTTTATCGGGCATCATCTGATATCCAAATCATGCGCTGAGGCATATGCTGCCTGCATAACGAATACATAAAGAGAAGACAAATGGGCATCAATAAGAATCTAACGCTCGCCGCGCTGTCTGTTGCGGCCGCCTCGGTCTCGTCAGGCGCCTTTGCCCAGAAAGCGGGCGACGTCACCATCTACGTCGGCGGCGCCTACATCATGCCGAGCGGCTCGAACGTCAGCGGCCTGAGTACCGACGGGCCGGCGAATAATCCCTATCAGACCAACGTGCTGAGGCAGTACAACGCCCAAGTGTCCAAGGTCGGCGCCAAGGTCGATAACTCGGCGGCTTTCATTGCCTCACTGTTCTACATGTTCACCGACAATATCGGTGCCGAACTTACGCTAGGTGCCCCAGTGTTGATGAAAGTCACCACCACCGACCCCGCGGGTTCATACTCCAATGCCGCCAACGCGCGCGCCGCATTTCCGTCGGTCGTCGCCAAGTGGGTCTTCAACAACCCGGGTGATGCCTGGCGTCCGTACCTAGGTGTCGGCCTCAACTACACCTACTTCAACAACGTCACCGCCAACACCGATTACCCCAACGTCAATTCGCTGGCCAACGCAGGCGCCTCGCTTTCCAGTTCGTGGAATCCGGTGCTCAATGGCGGCGTCATCTACAACTTCGACGAGCATTGGTCGATCAACGCAGGCGTGAGCTGGGTGCCGCTATCGAGCACGGCCACGTTCAGCAGCAACGTGCCGAGAGTTGGTCCTTATGCGGGCGGCACCTACACGACCACAGGCAAACTCAACATCAACCCGTTCGACATTACGCTCAAGATCGGCTATCGATTCTGATCCTCCTGAAAACAGGAAAACCGGCCGAGGCCGGTTTTTTTTGTGGACTATCCGGCGTTCTGACAACCCGACATGAGCCATTCGGCTCAGTTAGCAGCGCTCGAAAATACCGGCCGCTCCCATGCCGGTGCCAACGCACATCGTCACCATTCCATATTGCAAGTTGCGCCGTTGAAGCGCGTGCACCACAGTGGCGCTGCGGATCGCGCCTGTGGCACCAAGCGGATGGCCCAGAGCAATCGCGCCACCCAGTGGATTGACGCGCGACGGATCGAGTTGCAGATCGTTCATCACCGCAATCGATTGCGCGGCGAAGGCTTCGTTCAGTTCGATCCAGCCAATATCGTCAAGCCGAAGTCCCGCCGCCTTGAGCGCCGCCGGAATCGCTTCCTTTGGACCAATCCCCATGATCTCTGGCGGAACGCCGCGCACCGCGAAACTGACGAACCGCGCAAGCGGGGTCAGACCAAACCGTTTCACCGCCGACTCGCTGGCCAGAATCAGCGCCGCGCAACCGTCCGAAGTCTGGGAACTGTTGCCTGCAGTGACCGAACCCTTGTTGGCAAACACCGGTCTGAGCTTAGCCAATCCCTCGAGCGTGGTGTCGGCACGCGGACCTTCATCGCGATCGAACGCGCGCGTCTTGACGTCGACCTGACCGCGTTCGGGATTGACCGCACGTGATTCAACGTCCACCGGGAAAATTTCCTGATTGAATTCGCCTGCCGCCTGCGCCGCCAGCGCCTTTTGGTGAGACGCAAGCGCGAAGGCGTCCTGCGCCTCGCGCGAAACCTTCCACTGACGCGCCACCATTTCGGCAGTCAGCCCCATGCCATAGGCAATTCCGAAGTTTTCATCCTGCGTGAAGAGATCGGGCGACAGCGAAGGCGTGTTCCCCATCATCGGCACCATGCTCATGGATTCGACGCCGCCGGCGATCATCACGTCGGCTTCGCCGACCCGGATGCGGTCCGCGGCAATTGCCACGGCATTCAATCCGGAAGAGCAGAACCGGTTGACTGTCAGGCCACCGACCGAACTCGGCAAACCGGCGAGCAGGGTAGCGATCCGGGCGACGTTCAGTCCTTGCTGTGCCTCCGGGATTGCGCAGCCAACGATGACGTCTTCCACGGCTTGCGGATCGAGCGAGGGCGCCAGCGTCAGCACATGGCGCAGTGTGCGCGCCAGCAGATCGTCGGGACGGGTGTTGCGCAATGCGCCGCGACCGGACTTGGCAACCGGCGCGCGCGTGGCGGCGACGATATAGGCGTCTTGGATCTGTTTCATGGCATTCTCGGTATATGTGAGTGATGTGGGTTAGCGATCCGCTGGGCTCAGTTGCGCACCGGTTTGCCGGTTTGCAGCAACCCCATGACACGCTCCATGGTTTTGGGGTGACCCAGGAGTTCGCAGAACGCCTGCCGTTCGAGCTTGAGCAGCCAGTCTTCGGAGACCAGCGTGCCCTGATCGACGTCGCCGCCCGTCATGATGTCGATGATCTTTTTCGCGATGAAGGCGTCGTGTTCGGAGATCAATCCGCCGTCCCGCAGGTTGACGATCTGCCCCATCACCGTCGCCGCAATCGAACGACCTCCCACGGCAATCGGCGCAGGGAGTGCCGGTCGCCAGCCGGCGTAGTGCATCGCCAGCGCCTGGTGACGCGCCTGCGCGAGCAGTTCATGGACGTTCGGGACGATGATGTCGTCGGGCGTCAGGTAGCCCATGGCCAGTGCCTCTTGTGCAGACCCCGAAACCTTCGCCATGGCGGCGTTTTCGAAGGCGCCCTTGATGGCGTCGAGATAGTTGGCGGATCCTGCTGCCGCCATGGCACGTTGTGCACGCGCCGCAGCTTCTTTCAGACCGCCGCCAGCGGGCAACAATCCCACGCCGATCTCGACCAGCCCGATGTAGCTCTCGATCGCGACGACACGTCGCGCGCTTTGCAGCACCAACTCACAGCCGCCACCGAGGGCAATCCCGGCCACGGCACAAACGACTGGCACCTGGGCATACTTGACCCGCATCATGGTGTCCTGGAACAGCTTGACGAAGGGCTCAACCCCCTGAGGGCCACCTTGCATCATCAGCGGCATGGCGGCCTCAAGATTGGCGCCAGCGGAAAACGCGCCTCCGGGCGTCCCCAGCTTCAGTGACGTGGGCTGCCAGATCACCAGACCCGCGTAGGATTGTTCCGCAATTTCGACCGCCCGCGCGAGTCCGTTGAGAACGTCCTGGGAAAACGTGTTCATCTTGGATTTGAACGAAACAATCAGAACCTCGTCGTGACCGGCAGCGGCGGGTGTCGGATCGATCCACGCGCGAAGATCCGTGGTTTCGAAGATCGTCTGTCCGGCTGTGCGTGGATCCGGGGATCCGTCGCCGACGAGGGCGGCGCGAAAGACCTGTTTCTGGTAGACGGGGAGTGCGGACCGGGTGATAAAGCTGCCCTGAGCCGCCGACCATGATCCATCTGGCGTATGGACGGCCTGGCGCTCTGCCACAGGCCCGGCAGTGACCCACGCCGGCAGGGGCACGCTGCACAGCGCCTTGCCCGCGTCGATATCCTCTTGCACCCACCGGGCCACTTGCGTCCAGCCCGCTGCCTGCCAGTCTTCGAACGGACCGCGATCCCAGCCGAAGCCCCAGCGCATCGCAAAATCGATCTCTCGCGCGCAGTCGGCGATCGATTCAAGGTGGATCGCGATGTAATGAAACACGTCGCGGAAAATGGCCCACAAAAATTGTGCCTGGGAATCATCGGATTCGCGCAGCAGTTCGAAACGCTCGCCGATTGGCTTTTTCAGGATGCGCTCGATCAGAGGTTCGATCGCGCCGGCCGACGGGACATAGGTGTCGGTGGCGGCATCGAGCACCAGAACGTCTCGCCCCACCTTTTTGTAGAAGCCAGCGCCGGATTTCTGACCCAGCCGCCCGGAGGAAATCAGCTTTTCCAGGATCGGCGGCACGGTGTAGAGGGCGGCAAACGGATCGTCCTTCAGTCCGTTTTCCATCGTGCGAATCACGTGTGCGAGGGTGTCCAGTCCGACGACGTCCCCGGTCCGGAAGGTGGCCGATTTCGCACGCCCGAGCTTGCTGCCCGTGAGCGCATCAACCGTATCGTAGCCAAGGCCGTATTTCTGAGCCTCGGCAAACACCGCGAGGATCGAGAACACCCCGACCCGGTTGGCGACAAAATTCGGCGTGTCCCTGGCGCGCACGACGCCTTTGCCCATCGTGGACGTCATGAAGGCTTCGAGGCGATCGACGATCGCAGGATCCGTCGCGACCGTCGGAATCAACTCAAGCAAGTGCATGTAGCGCGGCGGATTGAAGAAGTGCACCCCGCAGAAGCGCTGCTTCAGGGCATCGGAGAACCCCTGCGACAATTCGGTAATCGAGAGCCCCGACGTATTGGTCGCGAAAATCGCGTTCGGTCCGATATGCGGAGCCACCCGGGCGTAGAGCGCGTGCTTCCAGTCCAGTCGCTCGGCGATCGCCTCAATGACCAGATCACACTCGGCAAGCCGCGCGAGATCGTCGTCGTAGTTCGCGCATTCGATCAGGTCCGCGGTCGCTGCCATGCCCAGCGGTGCCGGTTTGAGCTTTCGCAGTGTGTCAAGCGCCTTGAGTGCAATGGCGTTTTTGTTGACCGGCTTTCCTTCCACTGCGGCGGTGGGGAGGTCGAACAGAATGACCGGTACACGTGTGTTGATGCAGTGGGCTGCAATCTGGGCGCCCATGACGCCAGCGCCCAGCACGGCTACTTTACGGATAGGTTGATTGGGTAGCATCGGAGTTCCTGAATCAAGCGAAAGATCGGTTGGATGAATGCGCGTCAGAACAGGGCGGCGTCCAGGGCCATCAGGGTGGAGGAGCCCGACCGGACGGCGGCGATCTGGCTTGCGGTTTCCGGTAACAGCTTGGCGAAATAGAACCGTGCGGTTGCCAGCTTGGCTTCGTAGAACGTGTCGCCGGATTCTTTGCGGGACAGCGCGATCCTGGCCATGCGCGCGAAGAGATAGGCGTACACCAGGTGTCCCGCGATGCGCAGATAGGGCACCGCGACGGCGCCCGCTTCGTCGCGGTTCATCATGGCTTTCATACCGATTTCCATTGTGAGCTTTTCAAAAGTCTTTGCAAGCTCAGCCAACGGGTCGATGAACTCCGTCATGGGCTTGCGCACGCCTTCTTCCTCAATGAAATCCTTGATGATTTTCCCGAGCTTGCGCAGGCGCGCACCCATGTCACCGAGCACCTTGCGACCCAGCAGGTCGAGCGACTGGATGGTGTTCGTTCCTTCGTAAATCATGTTGATGCGGGCATCGCGAACAAACTGTTCCATTCCCCACCCGGCGATATAACCGTGCCCGCCGTAGACCTGCAACCCCTCGTTGGTCGAGGCGAAGGCGTTGTCGGTGATGAACGCCTTGACGATCGGGGTCAGCAGTTCAACCAGATCGGCCGACTCCTTGCGGACGGACTCGTCGGGGTGATGCAGCTCGGTGTCGATCAGCTGGGCGACCCAGTAGGTGAAGGCGCGTGCACCTTCGGCCCAGGCCCTCTGCGTCAGCAACATGCGCCGGACATCAGGATGCACGATGATCGGGTCTGCTTCGAGTTGGGGCGCCTTCGCACCCTTGAGGCTGCGCATCTGCAGGCGATCCCGGGCGTAAGTGACGGAGTTCTGGTACGCCACTTCGGTCAGCCCGACGCTCTGCATCCCCACACCCAGGCGGGCCGAGTTCATCATGATGAACATGGCGGCCAGGCCGCGATGGGGTTCGCCAACCAGCGTGCCGATCGCACCATCAAAATTCATTGTGCAGGTCGCGTTGCCATGGATGCCCATCTTGGTTTCGATTGAGCCGCAGGTGACCGCATTGCGTACGCCGGGTTCGCCCTGCGCATCGGGTTGAAACTTCGGCACCACGAACAGTGAAATGCCTTTAGTGCCCTTCGGCGCGTCCGGCAGCCTGGCGAGCACAAGGTGGACGATGTTTTCGCCGATGTCGTGTTCACCGCTGGAGATGAAGATCTTGGTTCCCGAGATGGCATAAGTACCGTCTGCGAGTGGCTGCGCCTTGGTGCGGATCAGCCCGAGGTCAGTGCCACAATGGGGTTCGGTGAGGCACATCGTTCCCAGCCAGGCGCCGCTGACGAGTTTCTCAAGATACGTGCGCTGCTGTTCGGGGGTGCCATGCTCGTGCAGGCATTCATAGGCGCCGTGGGATAGCCCAGGGTACATTGCCCACGCCTGGTTGGCCGAATTCAGCATTTCGTACAGCGCGGTGTTGAGCATGAGCGGCAACCCCTGGCCACCGTGCGCAGGATCGCACGCGAGTGAAGGCCAGCCGGCTTCGGCGTACAGCCGGTATGCTTCGGCGAAGCCCGCGGGCGTCGTCACCGAACCATCGTCGTTACGGGTGCAGCCGTCGCGATCGCCCACCTGATTAAGCGGGGCGATGACTTCGGACGCGAACTTCCCCGCTTCTTCGAGTACCTGGTTGATCGTTTCGGCATCAAGGTCCTTGTAGGCGGGCAAGGCTTTGTAGGCGCTCTCGACATCCAGGAGTTCGTGCAGTACGAAATGCATATCGCGCAGGGGGGCTGAATAATTAGGCATCGCTGTCTCTCGTTTTTCGTGGGAAGGGCGTCTCTGGTCTTTCTTGTCTGGTATCAGGCCATCAGGTTTCGGGCATTCGTGTTCAGTATGCAGTACTCAGCTTTTGGGGTGCGGTTCCCGGTATCCAGCTGCCGGCGGAATCATTGCGGGGTGCGGTTTTCGTCAATGATTTTCTGGATTGACTGCTGGGCGAGCTTGATGCTGGCCGGTTGCTTGAGAAACCGTACGTCGTGGTGCAGCCCAAGGACAACGCTGTAGATCTGGAACAGCATCAGATCCGGCTTGCATTGTTTACGCAAATCGCCGATCTCGATGGCCTGGCCGATGGCGCGTGACAGGGCAGTGCGCCAGATCTGGACGCTGTTGACCAATTCGTCCCGGACCGCACCGGGGCAGTCGTCGAATTCGACCGCACCGGCAATGAACATGCAGCCAGAGTTGAGCTCGCGAATGCGCGATTGCATCCAGAGATCGAGCATGCGTTGCAGACGCGGCAAACCGCGCGGCGCCTGCAACGCAGGCTGGAAGATACTGGTTTCGAAACGACGAAAATATTCCCGCACCACTTCAACCTGGAGTTCCTCGCGCGATCCGAAATGGGCGAAGATGCCGCTTTTGCTCATGTGCATGCGTTCAGCGATGGAGCCGATGGTCAGGCCCTCAAGGCCCTTGCCCGACGCGAGCTCGAGCGAAACATCCAGGATGGCGGCGCGGGTAAGCGCCCCCTTCGTCTGCGATCCGGTATCCTGCATCGGGAGGGCCGTTTTGATTTTCATGAACGCTTGAACGGTGTTTATGATGTGCGTTGCAGATGCCTGAGGTTCAGGCCACTTGAATTTTTCAAAATATTAGCACGAACGTTCGTTTTATATACGGTTTTGTGTATTATCTGAAAAAACATTCGTGAGAGGCGACATCCATGGCTGAAGTCAACCATCCGTGGTTCAGGAACTACCCGCCGGGCGTTCCCCATGACGTCGACATTTCGGCCTATGGTTCTCTGGTGGATCTGTTCGAGGAATCCTTCAGCCGCCACGCTGCGCGCGATGCCTATCTTTACCTCGGCAAGTCGATGTCCTACGCCGAACTCGACCGGCAGTCGGCTGAATTCTCGAGTTATCTGCAATCGCTCGGGTTGCAGCGAGGGGCGCGGGTGGCGATCATGTTGCCCAACATGCCGCAGTTTCCGATCGCAATGGTCGGTGCGCTGCGCGCCGGGATGGTTGTCGTCAATGTCAATCCGCTCTATACCTCGCGTGAACTGGAACACCAGTTGCGCGACAGCGGAGCCGAAGCGCTCGTGATTCTCGAAAACGTTGCCCACGTTTACGAGAAGATCATGGCGTCGACCGCCGTGCGCCACGTTGTCGTCACCAGTATTGGCGAACATATCGGCGTCAAGGGCATGCTGGTCGACTTCGTGTTGCGGCATGTGAAGAAACTCGTGCCAGCCTGGCGCATCCCGGGGAGCATCAACTTCCAGGCGGCGTTGCGCCGGGGAAGGCAGAACCCGGCAGGCATCGTCCATCCGGCACGAGACGACATCGCCTTTCTCCAGTACACCGGCGGTACCACCGGCGTATCCAAAGGTGCGGTGCTGCTGCACCGAAACATCCTGTCAAACGTCATGCAGGTTGACGCGTGGCTGGAGCCGGCGCTCACCCGACACCCGATTGATCAACTGGTGTTTTTGTGTGCCTTGCCCCTGTATCATATTTTCGCGCTGACGGCCTGTGGTCTCGTCGGCTTGCGCAAAGGCGGATTGAATATCCTCGTGCCCAACCCGAAAGATCTGGGCGCGCTCATCAAACTGATCCGGCAGAACCCGGGAATACACCTCTTTCCGGGCGTCAATACACTTTTCAACGCACTGATTCATCGGCCTGATTTTGCCGAGATCCGCATGCCCAACCTGATGGTGACGATTGGCGGCGGCATGGCCGTACAACAGACGGTCGCCGACAAGTGGCAGGCGATGACAGGGGTACCGATCGCCGAGGGCTACGGGCTTTCGGAAACATCGCCGGTTGCCTGCGTCAACTCTCCGCTGATCGAGCGCTACACCGGGTCGGCTGGCTTGCCCGTGCCTGGCACCGAGATTTCGATCCGAGGCGACGATAATGTCGTCATGGACCCCGGCGAACCCGGCGAAATCTGCATCCGGGGCCCGCAAGTCATGGCGGGCTACTGGCAGCGTCCGGAGGACACCGCGAACGTCATGACACCTGACGGTTTCTTCAAATCCGGCGATATCGGCACGATGGACGAAGGGGGTTACGTCAGGATCGTTGATCGCAAGAAAGACATGATCGTTGTCTCAGGCTTCAAGGTCTTCCCCTTTGAAATCGAGGATTTGCTGTCCCGCTTGCCGGGGGTGCTGGAATCCGCTGTGGTGGGCGTCCC
>JADZBO010000199.1 GCA_020851995.1 Burkholderiaceae bacterium | reverse complement strand
TTCGCCAGAGAGGAATCAGGATACCCACCGACAGCACCGTGAGCAAGCCGTAGCTCAGACCATAGCTCTTGACCAGGCCGGCCAGGATTCCAAAAAACGACGGCCCCGCCACAATGCCCAGAAAGGTGATGCAGAGTGAACCGCCCGTGGCCAGGCTTGCCTGCCCCGGGGGCGCGAGGCGGGCAATCTCGGCCAGGAATACGCCATTCCAGCCTATCGCCGTGGACCCAAACACGATCAGAATCGCGAACAGAAGCCACAACGAGGTGGCCGTCGTCAGCAGGGCGCACCCAAGGGCGCCTATCGCCATCAACACGGTAATCACCAGCAACATCGGAATCGGCCCAAGCCAGCGATCAGAAACGAATCCCCAGAGGATGCGCCCCCCTACGCCAGCCGCCTGAGTGACCGTCAGCGCAACACCGGCAAAGACCAGACTCCAGCCAAGATCTTCGTAGAGAAAAGTAACCAGGTACGTGGTCAGTGAAAGCTGGAAAATCGCAAACAGAAACGAAATGAAGGTCATGGTCCTCAGGCTCTTGTGACTGAGCACCATGCGCAGGGGTTGTACGATGCTGGTCAACAGCGAGGGTCGCACAGTCGCATCGCGGTCGCCGTCAAGGGCCGCGCGCAACGGCTGAACGGCCCAAACGCAGGCCGCACACAGGGCAGCGGCCACCAGGAACGATAGCTGCCAGCCGATCAGCGAGTCGAGCGAAGGCACCAGGGCGCCGGCAACCATGCCACCAAGCGGGACGCCCGTCTGCTTGAGCGAAAACACCAGAGACAGCTGATGGGGTGGCGTCGTTTTAATGAGCAAATGGGAGCTCGCCGGGGTGATCGGCCCATAACCCAGACCAACGAAAATGGCGCCGATCAATATGGCGGCCGGATGAGGGATCGCGCACAGGCACAAGCCGATGGCAGAAGACGCGAGGCCGACCTGGCTCAACCGCAGCGCACCCCAGCGCCTCACCGCGCCGCTGCCGAGCAGGCTGGCAAGCATGGCGGCCATATACACGACCCCGACATAGCCCCCGACCCAGGTCGTGGATACGCCAAGCGAACGCGCCACCACGGGCGCCACCACAGGCAAGGTCAGCAAAGCCATCGCCACCAGTGCCTGAATGGCAAGGGTGGCGATCAGAACAACCCAGGGTCTGGCAGGAGTCACATGCGTGGTAAAGCAGTTATCACCGGGCTACGGGTGACTGAGCCCCGGTTGCAAGGTTAAAAACAGGAAGGGGCGCCTTCTGGACGCCCCCATTTGCCGGCTGGACCAGCGCTACACCACCCAACGAGGTGTCAGCGCAACCCTGCCGCGTAGTCGGAAACCGCCTTGATGTCCCTGTCTGCCATACGATCGGCAATTTCCAGCATCATCGGTCCGTTGGCACGATGGCCGGCGCGGAACAGCTTGAGCTGGTCTTCGATGTAAGAGGGGAACTGGCCGGCGAGGCGCGGGTATTGCGAGGGAATGCCAGCACCGTCGGGAGAGTGGCAACCGGCACACGCAGGCACGTTACGATCAGGCAAGCCGGCGCGCCAGATCTTCTGGCCGTTCTCGACCAACTTTTCGTTGGTGGCAGTGGCGGGCGCAGTGAGTTTCTGCTGCGACAGATAGCCTGCGAGGTTGCGCATATCCCCATCGGTCAGCGCCATCACCATGGCACTCATGACAGAAGGCGCACCATCCGCACCCTTGCGGGCGGCGCCACTCGCGCCTTCCTTCTGACGGAATTCGGTGAGCTGCTTGTAGATATATTCGTGGGGCTGCGCGGCCAGATTGGGATTGGTCGGAATCGTACTGTTGCCGCCCGCACCGTGGCACGAAGCACAGGGCACCACACCGCGCGCAGCATCACCTTGGTCATAGAGTTGCTGGCCTTTAGCGATATCAGGCTTGACCGGACCGGCGGCTGCATCGGCAGCGAAACTGGGGGACACGACAGCCAACCCGAGCACCATTCCGCTCGCAAGCACGACCCTGGACAGCAAACGCTTCATTTAAGACCTCGACGATCATTAATCCCGAACCTGGGCGCCCGCGCGACTTATTTGCCCGAATTTCGGATTAGTGCGCATGGCTATCAACCGGCGATTATACAATAGGCGTCCGGCTTCCCTCGTATTGGCTATCCTGTGTCCCTCCTGCAGCACGCATCCTTTTTTACCTCTGCCGCCCGGCTGGATCAGTTGCCGCCACCCGGCGCGCCCGAGGTCGCTTTCGTGGGTCGGTCCAATTCGGGCAAGTCGACCGCGATCAATGTACTGACAAACCAGCGACGCCTGGCGTTCTCGAGCAAGACACCGGGGCGTACGCGCCTGATCAACTTGTTCGGGCTACCCGATCCGCTTGACCCGGATAGCCATCTCGGATTTCTCGTCGATCTGCCCGGTTATGGCTACGCCTCGGTGGCGCTTCGCGCCCGCGAAGAATGGGCGGATGTGCTTGGCGGCTATTTGCAGAGTCGTGCATCGCTGGCCGGAATCGTGCTGCTCATTGACATCCGGCGCGGCGTGACGGAGCTCGATCGCAAACTCGTCGACTGGATCGCACCGACGCGGCGCCCCGTGCTTGCCCTGCTGACCAAAGCCGACAAGCTTCCCTATGGTCAGCGCGTGAAAGCCGTCTTTGCGGTAAAAAAGGAACTCGCAGACCTCGGCGCGCTGCACGCGGTGCCGTTTTCGGCCACGGCGCGCATCGGTCTCGAAGAAGCCACCGAACAGATAGAAAACTGGATATCACCCAAGGTCGTACCATGACAACGCCCCATCTCGTCTTTGCCGAATTTCCTGCGGGTCGCCCCCGCCGTCTGCGTCGCGATGATTTTTCGCGTCGCCTGGTACGTGAGCACTCACTTACGGTAGATGACCTGATCTACCCGGTATTCATCACTGAGGGTCAGGGAGTTCTGCAACCTGTGCCCTCCATGCCGGGCGTGGTTCGTTACTCTCTCGACACGCTGATGCCGGTCGCCGAGGAGTGCGTTGCGCTGGGCATTCCGGTGATGGCGCTGTTTCCGGTCATCGACCCCGCGCTCAAGTCGCTGGACGGCGGCGAGGCCACCAACCCGGACGGGCTGGTTCCCCGGGCGGTGCGCGCGCTCAAGCAGCGGTTTCCCGATCTCGGCGTACTCACGGATGTCGCGCTGGATCCCTATACCTCGCACGGCCAGGACGGCGTGATCGACGAAAACGGCTACGTCCTCAACGATGTAACTGTCGAAATCCTCACCCGCCAGGCGCTGGTGCAGGCACAAGCTGGCGTTGACATCGTCGCACCCAGCGACATGATGGACGGGCGCATTGGCGCCATTCGCGAAGCGCTGGAGGCTCATAGCCTGATCTACACCAGAATCATGGCTTATTCAGCCAAGTACGCCAGTGCGTTTTACGGCCCGTTTCGCGACGCGGTCGGCTCGGCGGCCAACCTGGGGAAATCCAACAAGCTGGTTTACCAGATGGATCCGGGCAATATCGACGAAGCGTTGCGCGAGGTTGCAGCCGATCTTGCCGAGGGTGCGGACATGGTCATGGTCAAACCCGGCATGCCTTACCTGGACGTTTTACGCCGGGTCAAGGATGCCTTCCGCGTCCCGACTTTCGCCTACCAGGTGAGCGGCGAATACGCCATGCTCAAGGCTGCCGCTGCAAACGGCTGGCTCGATCATGACAAGGTCATGATGGAGTCGCTGCTCGGCTTCAAGCGCGCGGGTGCGGACGGAATCCTGACCTACTTCGCCCGGGATGCGGCAAAGATGCTCACGCAGCAGAAGTAAGCAGGCCCGCGGCTGGCGCGCCTCAGTCGGGTGCGCCATAACCAGCCGCACGCCTGAACCGCAACCGCCAGGCGAATGTAGCAGCCAGAAGCGGAAGCAGCACCATCGACACGGGGAAAACCGCAGCGAGGCCTGCCAGGTCTGCCAGAAGGCCCGCCCCGGCCACACCGACCGATTGCCCGAGGAAGAGGCACGAAGCAAACAGTGCGACAGCAGTCCCGCGCATGGCGGGTGCCATCTGTGTCGCATTTGTCTGTAGCACGGCGTGCAGCAGGTAATACCCGAAGCCGCACACCACGCTGCCTGCCGCGGCAACGCCCCAGGTCGGCGCCAGCCAGAACGTCGCACACGCCAGCGACAGCAGGCAACCGCCAAAAAAAACCAGACGACGCTCGCCGAGACGCCGAACCAGTTGGTTTGCCCGCAGTGCGTACCCCATGGCGCCCAGCCCAAACAGCCCGCCGATCGCGCCTGCCCAGGAAACCGGCAAACCGAGGTGTTCGTGCAGATAGGCCGGAACAAAAGCCAGTGCGCCAAAGACCAGGGCACCTTCGAGAAACACCGTCAGGAGCACGACCCGCGCCCAGGGGACCAGAAGAACCTGCCACAGCGGCGACAGGAAACGCGCGCCGCGCGACGCGGTGGACAGGGTTTCGGTGACCAAGTGACGCCGGGAAATCAGCAAGGCGCCCACCCCGAGGTAAACACACGCCAGCGCCACGAATGCCCAGCGCCAGCCGATCAGGTCGGCGAACCCGCCACCGAGTACCTGCCCGCTCGCCATGCCCGTAATGGTCCCCAGCAAAAACCTCGCGAGCGTCGCCTGGCGTTGCTCATAGGGCACATGATCGCCGATCCAGGCCATTGAAAGCGGCACGATACCGGCTGCCGTCGCACCTGCCAGAAAGCGCCCGACCAGCAACAGTTCGAAAGTGGGTGCCGAGGCGACGATCAGGCTGCCCGCAGCGCAACCGAGCGTCGCGCAGGCGAGGGTGTGAAATTTGCCGTAGCGGTCACCGACCGGGCCGTAAAAAAACTGCATGACGCCATAGGCGACGGAGAAGACCGTCACCGCATAGGAGGCTTGCGCGGTGCGCACACCAAACTCCTGGGCCAGGACGGGAAGCAGGGGATCACAAATCCGGAAGGCGGTGGTGCTGGCAAAGGCTGCAAGCGCCAACATAAAGATGACGGGCGTGGTCGAGCCCCCTTTCATTTCAGAACGCGATCCAGCGTCGCTGCAAAGCGACTGGCGTCCTGAAAGCCGACTACGCGCACATCACGACGCTCAGAGCCGCCCGGAGCAAAGAAGATGATGCCAGGCGGTCCAAACAGCTTGAATCGCTTGAGTAACTCGCGGTCGTCGGCATTGTTGGCGGTGACGTCGGCCTGCAGCAACAACAGTTGTCCCATGCGCTGCGCAACCCTTGGATCGGGAAAGGTGAAGGCCTCCATTTCCTTGCAGGAAACGCACCAGTCCGCATAGAAATCGAGCATGACCGGCCGCGTGGAGCGCGCGGCCAGCGTCTCTAACTCTTGCAGCGAGCGCACGCGCTGGAACTTTGGCAAACCATCATTTGCTGCGCCTGAAAGCAGACGCTGGCGCACCGAGGTTGCCTCGCCCGACGACTGCGCCGCCGCATCCGGCACCGGAGTTGCGCCGGCCGTGCTGGCCAGATGCGACAGCGGTTGCAACAGCGAACGGCCACCGCTGGCCACGCCGATCACCCAGACCGCGCACAACAGCGCCAGCATCAGGCCAAAGGTCTTGCGCAGAGTGCCGCCAAATCCGGCGTCTTCGGGCAGGGGATCAAAGGTGCGCAGCAACACCGCACAGAACATGGTGAGTACGGCCCAGCCCAGAATCTGCGCCCAGGAAGGCATTAGCGGCGTCACCATCCACCAGGCGGTTCCGAGCAACAGAACGCCGAAAAACTGCTTGACGCCCTCCATCCAGGCGCCGGTCCTGGGCATCAGCTTGCCCGCCGAGGCGCCCATCAGAAGCAACGGGACGCCCATTCCCCAGGCCATGGAAAACAGTGCCGTACCGCCCAGCACGACATCGCCGGTCTGCGAAATGTAAAGGAGCGCGCCCGCCAGTGGCGCGGCCACGCACGGACCGACGATCAGCGCCGAAAGCGCACCCATCAGCGCGGCGGCCGTTGCGCGACCGCCGAGGATGCTGGCGTTTCGGGCCATCAGCAGCGACTGAATCGAGGCCGGCATCTGAAACTGGAACACGTCAAACATCGCCAGCGCCAGCACGGCCAGCAGCACCGCGAAGGCCCCCAGCACCCAGGGCGTCTGAAGCCAGGCGGCCAGGCCTGCGCCGCTCAACCCTGCGGCGATTCCCAGCGCCGTATAGACGACCGACATACCGGCGACGTAGGACGCTGCGAGCGTCAGCCCCCGCCAGCGCGACACCTGTTGCTGCTCACCCACCAGAAGCACGGAAAGGATCGGCACCATCGGCAACACGCAGGGGGTCAGCGCAAGCAAGACCCCGAGTCCGAAGAACAGCAGAGTAATCTCGATCAGTCCGGTCGAGGACAGAACGCCCGCCAGTCCGATGTCGTCACCGCCTGACAACGCGTCGCTCCAGTTCAGGTTGCGCAGCCGCCCGACCAGCCCCTGCGCTGCGGTTTCCCTGACGACATAGCCCCGCCCGTCGGCGGACGGCGACAACATCGCGATGAAATCCTGAGGGGGATAGCACAAGCCCTTCACGGCACAACCCTGCCCCGTCACTTTGAGGGCAAACTCCTGCCCGGCGGCGGACGCCGGCCAGGCGCTCAGCGGCAACTCGATGGCTATATCGCTGAAGTAAAGCTCCATCTCCTTATTGAACGTCGGGTCGAACTTTACGCGACCCGCAGGAAACCGGGGCTCGCCCGGCGTCACCGGAGCATCGTCGATGGCGAACGCAAAACGTTCGCGGTACATGTAGTAACCCGGCGCGATAGTGAACCGCAGCCGCACGGTGTCGGGCGACGCCATTTCGGCACGCATCACGAACGCCTTTTCGGGGTGCAGAAACTCTTCATCCGCCGAAATGGCCGGCAGCGCAAAGCCCAGGAAAAGTATCGCGGCCAGCAATCGGAGCGCGATGAACAGGGGTCGAATCATGGAAATCTGTTTCACCAAATCGCGGTGTTGAATCTGCTTCACCAAATCGCGGTGTTAAATCTGTTTCACCACATCGCGGTGTTTGCGCCTAAGACGCTGGAGCCGAAGTAACATCCCGCACCCACTCGAGGTAGGGCGCATGGCCGTCAACGACGGGTACGACGATCACTTCAGGCACTTCGTACGGGTGAATCGAGGCGAGCAGCTCAAGCAATTCGGCCTGCCGCCGCCGGGTTGACTTGATGCGCAGCGGAATTTCATCCGCCTGCTCGACAACCCCCTGCCACCGGTACACCGAGCGCACGGGTGCCCCCACATGGACACAAGCCGCCAGCCCGAGTTCAACCAGTTTGCTCGCCACGACAATCGCCTGCTCGGCATCGGGCAGTGTGGTCAGCACGAGCACCACGTCGCTTTGCTGCATGGGCGCACTCCGCAATTGACACCGACACCCCGCCCGGTTGGCGTGTCTGTATATGATTCGCTATTGTATCGGCAACCGGTGCGGTTCCCATGCAAAGCCCTTGCTACGACGCGCCCGCAAACCAAAGGACGGTGTGATCAATGTCTAGCAACTGCCTCTTTTGCCGCATCGCCGCGCAGCAAATTCCGGCCCACGTGGTCTATCAGGACGATAGCCTGATGGCCTTCCTGGATATTCATCCGGCCAGAGAAGGCCATACGCTGATCATTCCGCGCGAACACCACCCGTACTTTGAGGATATTCCGCCCGCGCTCATGGTTCGGATGACCCTGCTGGCCCAACGCGTTGCGCGCGCCCAGAAGAAGCTCTTCAAGGTCGAGCGGGTCGGCATGGCGATTACCGGAGTGCATGTCGCCCATGCCCATATCCACCTGATCCCGATGGCAACGCCCAACGACATCTTGCTCCTGCCTCTGGTCGAACAGCAGGATCTGACCGTTGCCTTGCCGCCGCAGGCCGAATCCGGGCAACTCGCTCTGACCGCAACCCGGATCGGGCAGGCCGTCGCCCAGGACTCAATCGAGCAACCCGGCGATTCCTAAAAGTCTTTCATGCCGGACGGTTCGAAAGCCGTCCGGCTACTCAAAAAGGTTCGAGCGTGGCGAGAGGGTTTCGGCTGGTCGAAACTTTGCTGGTTACACGCGTGAGTCGTTGCTCGTCAAGCGTGTTCCGGCAGTTCGAAAAAAAACCCCGGATCGTATGTGAACCGGGGTCTTTTCGCTTTTCGCGAATTTACTCAGCAGCAGCTTCCGTCGCCTCGACGACAGGGCGGTCGACGAGCTCCATGAATGCCATCGGCGCGTTGTCGCCCTGGCGAAAACCCATCTTCAGCACACGGGTGTAGCCGCCATTGCGGGTGGCGTAACGCGGGCCGATTTCGGCGAACAGCTTGACGACGACATCGCGATCGCGCAGACGGGCAAACGCCAGACGCTTGTTCGCGAGCGTGGGTTGACGACCCAGCGTGATGAGGGGCTCGACGATGCGACGCAGCTCTTTCGCTTTGGGCAGTGTCGTCTTGATGGCTTCGTGGGTCAGCAACGCAACGGCCATATTGCGGAACATGGCAAGACGATGACTGCTGGTGCGGTTGAGCTTACGTAATCCGTTACCGTGACGCATGATATTTCCTTTGAATCTAATGTTGAGGCGGATGTGCCGCCTGGTTTAAACCGGCTCTTCTATCAGCTTGGCTGCGGGCCGGTTGGGGAATACAGGGTACTTAAAACACAGATTGCGGCTCAGGGGCGCTCGAGACCCATCGGCGGCCAGTTCTCAAGCTTCATGCCGAGCGTCAGACCACGTGCAGCGAGCACTTCCTTGATTTCGTTCAGCGACTTGCGGCCCAGGTTAGGCGTCTTGAGCAATTCGTTTTCGGTACGCTGGATCAGATCACCGATGTAATAGATGTTCTCGGCCTTGAGGCAGTTGGCTGAGCGAACCGTGAGCTCCAGGTCATCGACCGGACGCAGCAAGACCGGATCGATCTGCGGCGTGCCACGCGACGGGGCTTCGTACGAGTCGCCAGCACCTTCCAGCGCAGCGAAAACCGAGATCTGATCCATCAGAATGCGGGCCGACTGACGAACCGCCTCTTCGGGGGAGATGACGCCGTTGGTTTCAACATCCAGAACCAGTTTATCCAGATCGGTACGTTGTTCCACGCGGGCGTTCTCGACTGCGTAGCTGACACGGCGAACCGGACTGAAGGACGCATCCAGAACAATGCGGCCGATGGTGTGCTGACGATCGTCCGTCAGGGCGCGGACGTTGCCGGGCACGTAACCGCGACCCTTCTCGACCTTGACCTGCATTTCGATCTTGCCATTTTCCGTCAGGGTGGCAATCACGTGATTCGGGTTGATGATTTCAACGTCGTGGGGCAATTCGATATCAGAAGCCAGCACGGGACCCGCGCCGGACTTGCGCAGCACCAGGGTCACATCATCGCGGCTATGCAGCTTGAACACCACGCCCTTGAGGTTGAGCAGGATGTCGACGACGTCTTCGCGAACACCAGCGATCGTTGAGTATTCATGCACGACGCCCGTGATCTGGACTTCTGTCGGCGCATAGCCCGCCATCGACGACAGCAGGATACGACGCAGCGCGTTACCCAGCGTGTGGCCGTAGCCGCGCTCAAAGGGTTCCATGATGATCTTGGCATGGTGGGTGCCGACAGGTTCGACTTCAATCGAACGCGGCTTGAGAAAACCTTGAGACATGACGAATATTCCTTTTCAATACCCTCGGCTCGTTACACCGATAAGGCTGATGGAAACCGGTTGCCCGGCGAAAATAAACCAGCGCCTGTTGCAAAACCCGCCACTCCGGATTGGATATGGCGGGTCGCTCGGCGTCGCGCTGACAAGGGTGGCGAACCACCCTGCCACTGCAGATCGATTAACGCGAATACAGTTCGACGACCATCGATTCGTTGATGTCGCGAGCGACGTCAGCGCGGTCGGGAACCTGCTTGAAGGTTCCTGTCAGCTTGGTGGAATCGACTTCCACCCACTGCGGAATGCCCTGGCCAGCGGCCAGATCCAGCGATTCGCGGATACGCGCCTGAGCTTTCGCCTTTTCGCGTACGGCAACGATATCGCCTGCCTTGACCAGCATTGACGGAATGTCGGCGGTGTGGCCGTTCAGTTCGATCGCGCGGTGTGAAACCAGCTGGCGTGCCTCGGCACGGGTCGAACCGAAACCCATACGGTAGACCACGTTGTCCAGACGCGATTCAAGCAGTTGAATCAGCTGTTCGCCGGTGTTGCCGCGACGGCGCTCAGCCTCTGCGAAGTACTTGCGAAACTGCTTTTCCAGTACGCCGTACATACGCTTGAGCTTTTGCTTTTCGCGCAGCTGCTGACCGTAGTCCGAAGTGCGAGCACCCGAGATCCGGCCGTGCTGACCGGGCTTGGAATCCAGCTTGCACTTGGAATCAAGCGAGCGACGGGCGCTCTTGAGAAACAGATCGGTACCCTCGCGACGCGAGAGCTTGCATTTGGGTCCAATGTATCGTGCCACGTGGCTTCCCCTTAAATACGACGACGCTTGGGCGGACGGCATCCGTTATGCGGCACGGGCGTGATATCGGCAATGCTCGAAATCTTGATGCCCAGCGCATTCAGAGCACGCACGGAGGATTCACGACCGGGGCCGGGGCCCTTGATCCGAACTTCCAGCGTCTTGATGCCGTATTCAATGGCGACGCGACCCGCCGTTTCGGCGGCCACCTGGGCTGCAAACGGTGTGGACTTACGCGAGCCCTTGAAACCGGCACCACCCGATGTCGCCCACGACAGGGCATTGCCCTGACGGTCGGTGATGGTGATGATGGTGTTGTTGAAAGAGGCGTGGACGTGCGCGATGCCGTCCGACACATTCTTTTTGACTTTCTTGCGAACGCGCGTGGCGCCGCCAGCAGCTTTGGCCATCTCTAGTTCCTCTTATTTCTTCAGACTGGCAGCAGCGCGACGCGGGCCCTTGCGGGTGCGGGCGTTGGTGCGGGTGCGTTGGCCACGTACGGGCAGACCACGTTTGTGGCGCATTCCGCGGTAGGTTCCCAGGTCAATCAAGCGCTTGATCGACAGCTGGACTTCACGCCGCAGATCGCCTTCGACCGTAAACACGCCTACGTGCTCGCGGATGCGTTCGAGTTCTGCGTCGGTCAGGTCCTTGACCTTCTTCGACAGGGGCACACCAGCGGCTTCGCAGATTTTGCGGGCACGAGTACGACCGATACCGAAAATGGCGGTCAAGCCGATCTCGGCGTGCTGATGCGGCGGAATGTTGATGCCAGCTATACGAGCCATGACTGTTCCTTGATGTAATTCGTTGCGCTGTTGCTAACCAAGATTAGCCCTGACGCTGCTTGTGCCGCGGGTCAGTGCAAATAACTCGCACCACGCCGTGACGTTTGATGATTTTGCAATTGCGGCAGATCCGCTTAACCGATGCCATTACTTTCATGGTTGACTCCTGTTATTTCCGTAACCCGGCCGCTTATTTCGAGCGGAAAACGATTCTTGCGCGAGTCAGGTCATAGGGCGTGAGCTCCACAGTGACCTTGTCGCCCGGAAGAATCCGGATGTAGTGCATACGCATCTTGCCCGAAATATGACCAAGTACGATATGGCCATTGTCCAGCTTGACGCGAAACGTTGCATTGGGAAGGTTCTCAAGAACCTCACCCTGCATTTGTATAACGTCGTCCTTTGACATAACGTTCACTTATCTCATTGGCAGGTTCCCGCCTTTGAAGTTCGCCTTCTTGAGCAGGGAATCGTACTGGTGAGACATCATGTAAGCCTGAACCTGCGCCATGAAGTCCATCGTCACCACGACAATGATCAGCAAGGACGTGCCGCCAAAGTAGAAGGGGACGTTCCAGCGCATGACCAGAAACTCAGGGAGCAGGCACACCAGCGTGATATAGAGCGCGCCAGCCAGCGTCAAACGCATGAGTATCTTGTCGATGAACTTTGCCGTCTGTTCACCGGGGCGAATGCCAGGAACAAACGCACCGCTTTTCTTCAGGTTATCTGCAGTCTCGCGGCTATTGAAAACCAGGGCCGTGTAGAAGAAGCAGAAGAAAATAATCGCGGCGGAGTACAGCGTAATGTAGAGCGGTTGACGGGGGGCGAGTGCGGCCGCCAGGTCACCAAGCCAACGCATGTTCTCGCCGGCAGAAAACCAGCTGGCAATCGTTGCGGGGAACAGAATGATCGATGAAGCGAAAATGGGTGGGATCACTCCAGCCATGTTCAGCTTCAGGGGCAGGTGCGAAGTCTGACCACCATAAACCTTGTTGCCCACCTGACGCTTCGCATAGTTGACGGTAATCTTGCGCTGGCCACGTTCGACCAGCACGACAAAGGCCGTCACGGCAACCACCAGGGCGACGATGAAGAGAGCCGACAACGCAGACATTGCGTTGGTTCGCACCAGATCCAGCAGCCCGGCAAGCGCAGAGGGAAGCCCCGCGACGATACCGGCAAAAATCAGGATGGATATACCATTACCCAAACCGCGTTCGGTGATCTGCTCGCCGAGCCACATGACGAACATGGTGCCTGTGACGAGTGTCACGACCGTCGTCAGACGAAACAACATTCCGGGTTCAATGACCAGCCCGGGCTGGGATTCGAGAGCGACAGAAATACCGACCGCCTGAACCAGCGCCAGCAACACCGTGCCGTAACGCGTGTACTGGGTGATCTTGCGACGACCGGCTTCACCTTCTTTCTTGATGGCTTCAAGCGTCGGGACTACAACCGACATCAGCTGCATAATGATCGACGCAGAGATGTACGGCATGATTCCCAACGCGAAGATCGAGAACCTGGACAGCGCGCCGCCCGAGAACATGTTGAACATGCCCAGGATGCCGCCCTGATTCTGGCGGAACAAGTCCGCAAGCGTGTCAGGATTGATGCCGGGCACGGGGATGTGCGTACCTAGCCGGTAGACCACGAGGGCAAGCACCAGGAACACGAGGCGGCGCTTCAAATCGCCGTAACGTGGTCCCGCTTTGCCCAGTGCCTGTGCTGTTGCCATCGTCGATCCGTCTTAAGCCAGCGTGCCGCCAACCGCTTCGATCGAAGCGCGCGCACCTGCCGTCGCGGCGATACCCTTGAGCGAAACCTTGCGGGTCAGCTCACCGGACTTGAACACCTTGGCATAACGAACGGCCTGACCGATCACACCTGCCTGCTTCAGAACCTGAACATCGACTTCATCGACGGGGAGGGCCTGAAGATCGGAAAGGCGAACCTGAGCGTACAGGTGCTGATCAAGCGACGAAAAACCGCGCTTGGGCAGACGACGCTGCAAAGGCATCTGACCGCCTTCGAAGCCGACCTTGTGAAATCCGCCTGCGCGGGATTTCTGCCCTTTGTGACCACGTCCGGCCGTTTTGCCCAGGCCTGAACCGATGCCCCGACCGACACGGCGCTTGGCGTGCTTGGAGCCTTCAGCGGGTGCGAGCGTATTGAGTTGAGTAACTGACATCGTGATTCCTTTCAGACTTCCGAAACGGACACGAGATAATCGACCTTGCGGATCATCCCACGTACTTCGGGTGTGTCGACGAGCACTTTCGTGCTGTTGACACGGCGCAGACCGAGGCCGCGCACTGTGTCGCGATGGTCTTGCTTGGTACCAATGGTCGAACGGACCAAGGTCACTTTGACTTGTTTCTGAGCCATGACTTACCCCAGGATCTCTTCGACAGACTTGCCGCGCTTCGCAGCAACCTCTGACGGTGTGAGAGACGCACGCAGCCCGTTGAGGGTCGCACGCACCATGTTGTAGGGGTTGCTCGAACCGAGGCTCTTGGCCACGACGTTACGAACACCCATCACCTCGAAAATCGCGCGCATCGGGCCGCCGGCAATGACGCCAGTACCTTCTGCAGCCGGCGAGATCAGCACGGAGGAGGCGCCGTGCTTGCCAACGACCGTGTGGTGCAGCGTGCCGTTCTTGAGAGCAACCTTGAACAGATCGCGACGCGCCTGCTCCATCGCCTTCTGAACAGCGACCGGCACTTCACGCGCTTTGCCCTTGCCCATGCCGACGCGGCCATCACCATCGCCAACAACGGTCAGCGCTGCAAAGCTCATGGTGCGACCACCCTTGACGACTTTGCTAACGCGGTTGACCGCGATCATTTTTTCGCGAAGACCGTCATCCCGCTCTTCGGGACCGCTCTTGCCTTGTACTTTAGCCATTTGACTGATCCTCGCTTAAAACTTCAGGCCGGCTTCACGCGCGGCATCGGCCAGCGCCTTGACGCGACCGTGATATCGGAAACCCGAGCGGTCAAACGCCACGAGTTCGATCCCGGCAGCCTTGGCCTTTTCAGCCACACGCTTGCCAACCAGGCTTGCCGCAGCGGTATTACCGCCACGACCGCTTTCACCGGCAAGTTGCTGACGCACTTCCGGCTCGATGGTCGACGCCGAAACCAGCACGCGGTCGCCTTCGGGCGAAATGATGTTCGCGTAGATGTGCAGGTTCGAGCGGAACACCTGGAGCCGGTTGACACGCAGCTCCGAGATTTTTTTGCGCGTAGGAACCGCACGACGCAAACGGGAAACTTTTTTGTCCATGATTTTTCCTTGTTTGCGCTTTTATTTCTTCTTGGTTTCTTTGATCGTGACGCGCTCGTCGACGTAGCGAACGCCCTTGCCCTTATAGGGCTCCGGCGGACGGTACGCACGCAGCTCGGCGGCGATCTGACCAACGACCTGCTTGTTCGAGCCCTTGAGCACGATTTCGGTCTGTGTCGGGCACTCAGCCTTCACGCCTTCCGGCATCGTGTGAAGGATGTCGTGCGAAAAACCAAGCTGCAGTTTGACTTGATTACCCTGCACTGAAGCACGGTAACCCACGCCAACCAGCGACAGCTTGCGCTCAAAGCCCTTGCTGACGCCGTTGACCATGTTGGCCACCAGCGCACGCAGCGTGCCGGACATGGCTTTCGCTGCACGTGTTTCGTTAGCGACCACGAACGACAGCTTGTCTGATTCCTGGCTGACGACGACGTCGCCGTTCAAAACCTGGCTCAGCGTGCCGAGGGGGCCCTTGACCGTAATCAGACCGGGCTGGATCGAGGCTTCAACGCCCTTGGGCAGCTCGACCGGGTATTTGGCGATACGTGACATTCGGTTCTCCTTAGGCCACGTAGCACAGCACTTCGCCGCCCACGCCATTGGCACGGGCCTTGCGATCGGTCATCACGCCACGCGAGGTGGACACGATGGCCACGCCCAGGCCGTTCATGACCTGAGGAATGCTGGTGCGACCTTTGTAGATACGCAGGCCGGGGCGCGAAACGCGTTCGATGCGCTCGATCACCGGACGGCCGGCATAGTACTTGAGGGTGATTTCGAGTTCGGGCTTTTCGTTGCTGCCCTTGACCTCAAAACCGTCGACATAACCTTCGTCCTTCAGCACGGAGGCAATAGCCACCTTGATCTTGGAGGAGGGCATGGTCACCGAAGGTTTATCAACCTGCTGCGCGTTACGGATACGCGTCAGCATATCGGCGATGGGATCGCTCATGCTCATGTTTGGTTCTCCTACCAGCTAGCCTTGGTCATGCCGGGAATTTCACCCTTCATGGCCAGTTCGCGCAGTTTCATGCGGCCAAGTCCGAACTTGCGGAAAACTCCGCGTGAACGGCCCGTGATTGCACAGCGGTTGCGCTGGCGGGTCGGGCTTGCGTCACGGGGCAGCTGTTGCAGCTTCAGCCTTGCCTCGTAGCGCTCTTCGTCGGTCTTGGATGAATCGTCGATGATCGCCTTGAGCGCAGCACGTTTGGCAGCAAACTTCTCTGCCACCCGGAGGCGCTTGACATCGCGATTGATCATTGAAAGTTTTGCCACGTCTGCGCCCCTTAGTTGCGGAACGGGAAGCTCAGCGCGGTCAGCAGCGCCTTCGCTTCTTCGTCGGTCTTAGCGGTGGTGGTGATGCTGATATTCATCCCACGCAGCGCGTCGATTTTGTCGTACTCGATTTCGGGGAAAATGATCTGCTCTTTCACCCCGACGTTGTAGTTGCCACGGCCATCGAACGCACGGCCGGAGATTCCACGAAAGTCGCGCACACGCGGCAGCGCCACGGTGACCAGGCGATCGAGGAATTCGAACATGCGGCGGCCACGCAACGTCACCATGCAGCCAATCGGGTAGTCCTCGCGGATCTTGAATCCGGCGATGGCCTTTTTGGTTTTGGTGACCACAGGCTTCTGGCCGGCAATCTTGGTCAGATCCGACACTGCGTGATCGATGACTTTCTTGTCGGAAACCGCTTCGGAAACACCCATGTTGAGCGTGACCTTGGTGATACGCGGCACCTGCATCGGGCTCTTGTAGCCAAATTGCTCCGTCAGCTGCGCTGCGATTTTGTTCTGATACAGCTCTTGAAAACGCGTCATGTTGATCGCCCCTTACGCCTTCGCGCCAACGGCAACGCCGCTGGAACGGTAAACGCGAACCTTGCGACCGTCGACTTCCTTGATGCTGACGCGGTCAGCTTTGCCAGTCGCCGGGTTGAAGAGTGCAACGTTCGAAATATGGATCGGCATGGTCTTTTCGATGATGCCACCAGCGGTGCCAGCCATCGGGTTCGGGCGCACGCTTTTCTTGACGACGTTGATGCCTTCGACCAGGACATGATCGACATCGACGCGCTGGAGCACAGTACCGCGACGCTTTTTGTCGCGGCCAGTGAGTACGACGACTTCGTCGCCTTTACGAATCTTTTCCATGGCAGCCCCTTACAGAACTTCGGGCGCCAGCGACACGATCTTCATGAACTTCTCGGTACGCAGTTCACGCGTAACGGGTCCGAAGATACGAGTGCCGATGGGCTCGAGCTTGGCGTTGAGCAAAACGGCGGCATTGCCACCGAAACGAATCAGCGAGCCGTCTTTGCGACGGACGCCTTTGGCGGTGCGCACAACGACGGCATTGTAGATTTCGCCTTTTTTGACGCGCCCACGGGGTGCGGCATCCTTGACGGTAACCTTGATAACATCGCCAATGGCGGCATAACGGCGCTTGGAGCCACCGAGCACCTTAATGCACATAACAGAGCGTGCACCGGTGTTATCGGCCACGTCCAGCGTGGTCTGCATTTGGATCATGATTTTTCCTGTTCCAACTTAACCGACCTGCCTGGTCGCGATTCACTTCGGATTCGCAACAAAGCACATCAATCAGTTTTGGTCCCGTAAGACGCTTTTATGCGTCCTGGGTTGAAATCTGCTAAGTTTCTCTCTTGGCGTTAGCGCAAAATCTTCTGCACATACGCCGCGAAGCCTTGCAGTATATACCGCGAATTTTTTTTGTGCAAGTGTATTCGACTTGTGTCATATTAGCCGCCCACGCAAGGCGCCTGAGAACTTCGGCTGGCAGGAATGGTCAGCGGGTTCGCGGCCTACAACTTTCTTTGTCATTACTCTGATCGGAACGCACCATGTATCAAGCACTGTCTCTTTATATTAACGGTCAGTTTCTCGGCGGCGAGGGTCGCAAGTCCCAGGAGGTCGTCAATCCTGCCACGCAGGATGTGCTGGGCTATCTCCCGCACGCCTCCGATGCGGATCTTGAGATGGCGTTGCAATCGGCGCAGGACGCCTTCGCCAAGTGGAGAAAGTCCTCCCCCATGGATCGCTCCGCCATCTTGCGCAAGGTTGGACAACTGACGCGGGATCGTGCCAAGGATATAGCGCGCAACATGACGCTGGACCAGGGCAAGCCGCTGGCCGAAGCGCTCGGTGAAATTGTCAGCTGCGCCGACCACTGCGACTGGCACGCCGAGGAGTGTCGGCGGATCTACGGTCGGGTCATTCTGCCCCGCGCGCCGGACGTTCGCCAACTGGTTCTGCGCGAACCCATTGGCGTCTGCGTCGCCTTCACGCCGTGGAATTTCCCTTACAACCAGGCGATCCGCAAAATTTGCGCGGCGATTGGAGCCGGTTGCACGATTGTGCTCAAGGGTCCGGAAGATTCGCCCAGCGCGGTCATGGCCATTGCACAGATGTTCCACGACGCCGGGTTGCCGCCTGGTGTGCTGAACGTGGTCTGGGGTGAGCCGGCCAAGGTTTCGGATTATCTGATCCGCTCGCCGATTTCCCGTAAGGTGTCCTTTACCGGTTCGGTACCGGTTGGCAAACAGCTCGCAGCACTTGCCGGCGCTCACATGAAGCGGGTGACCATGGAACTTGGGGGCCACTCCCCCGTGCTTGTGTTTGACGACGCAGATATTGACCGTGCGGCCACAATGCTGGCGAAGTTCAAGATTCGCAATGCGGGTCAAGTCTGCGTCTCGCCGACGCGGTTTTACGTGCAGAAGGGATCCTACGACAAGTTCCTGGCGAAATTTACCGATGTTCTCAAGGGAATCAAGGTCGGTAACGGTCTGGATGACGGTGTCGAAATGGGCCCGCTCGCGCACGAGCGCCGTGTACCCGCGATTGCGCGCTTTGTCGAAGATGCTCGCAAGCGCGGCGCCAAGGTCGTGCTGGGCGGCGACCCAATCGAGGGCAAGGGATTTTTCTTCCCGCCGACCGTGATTACCGACTTGCAGGATGACTCCATGCTGATGACCGAAGAGCCGTTCGGGCCAATTGCCCCGGTCGTGCCCTTTGACACGCTGGACGAAGTGCTTGCCCGCGCAAATAGTTTGCCGTTTGGTTTGTCCTCGTATGTTTTCACGAATTCGCTGCAGACCGCGACGAAGGTCTCCAACGGAATCGAGTCTGGCATGGTGAACATCAACCATTTCGGTAGTGCGTTGCCGGAGACCCCGTTTGGTGGTGTGAAAGACAGTGGCATCGGCAGCGAGGGCGGCTCGGAAACCTTCGATGGCTATCTTGTGACGAAGTTTGTGACACACGTCTGATTCTGGCTACGGCACGCTCCGCCCGCCGGGCGGGGTCTGTGCCGAGCGCCGCGAGTCAGTGATGATCCATCGCAACATTCAACATTGCGACGTTCAACAAAAAACGCGACGATTGCTCGTCGCGTTTTTTGTCTGCATCAAACAGACCGCAGTCAGACTGCCCGGGTGATCAGATCACGCGTGCGGCTTCGACCAGGCGCGTTGCGGTCCAGGACTTGGAGCGCGAGATCGGACGGCCTTCTGCGATCTCGACTGTATCGCCTTCGTTGTACTGATTGGTCTCGTCGTGCGCTTTGTACTTGGCAGAGCGCATGATGATCTTGCCAAGCACCGGGTGCTTGACGCGGCGTTCGACGAGCACCACGATGGTTTTATCCATCTTGTTGCTCACGACCTTGCCAACCAGCGTACGTTGACGCTTGGGCTTTTCAGTGGTTTGAGTCTGAGTCATTTCAGTTTCCCGCCTTCTCAGTCAGCAGCGTACGCACGCGCGCGATGTCGCGGCGAACCTTACGGATCTGGCTGTGGTTGGTGAGCTGCTGAGTGGCCTTCTGCATACGCAGACCGAACTGGGCCTTCAGGAGGCTTTCGAGTTCGGTGGCGAGCTCAGCGGCGTTCTTTGCACGAAGTTCGCTTGCTTTCATGTCGATTCCTTAAGCACCGATGTGACGCGAAACGAAAGTGGTGGCGATCGGAAGCTTTGCCGCGGCCAGGCGGAACGCCTCACGCGCCAGTTCTTCGCTTACGCCTTCCATTTCGTAAAGCACCTTACCGGGCTGAATTTCGGCGACCCAATACTCCGGGTTACCTTTACCGTTACCCATCCGCACTTCAGCCGGCTTCTGCGAAATTGGCTTATCGGGGAAGATCCGGATCCAGATACGTCCGCCACGCTTGATGTGACGGTTGATGGCACGACGGGCAGCTTCGATCTGACGGGCGGTCAGACGACCACGACCGGTTGCCTTCAGGCCGTATTCGCCGAAAGACACCTGAGCGCCGCGCGTAGCCAGACCGGTATTGCGGCCTTTCTGCTCTTTACGGTATTTCCTGCGTGCTGGTTGCAGCATGCTTATTCTCCTTCAGGCGCCGGTGCGGCGTCTGCCTTGCGGGGAGCGCGGCCACGTCCGGCAGGACGGGGGCCACGAGCACCTTCAGGCTTGTCACCACGGGGAGCACGGCGCGGACGGCGTTCTTCTTCACGGGGAGCGGCGGTTTCAACGGGGAGTTCGCCATTGGGCAACATATCGCCCTTGTAAACCCAGACCTTGATCCCGATCACGCCATACGTGGTGTGTGCTTCGGACGTGCCGTAGTCGATGTTGGCCCGCAGCGTGTGCAGCGGCACACGCCCTTCGCGATACCATTCGGTACGCGCAATCTCGATGCCGTTGAGACGCCCTGCGCTCATGATCTTGATGCCCTGGGCACCCAAACGCATGGCATTTTGCATGGCGCGCTTCATCGCGCGGCGGAACATGATCCGCTTTTCGAGCTGCTGCGAAATCGAATCGGCGATCAGCTGCGCATCGGTCTCGGGCTTGCGAATCTCTTCGATGTTGACATGCACTGGCACGCCCATCAGGCGTTGCAGATCCGACTTCAGACCTTCGATGTCCTCGCCGCGCTTGCCGATCACGACACCCGGACGGGCCGAGTAAACCGTAATGCGTGCATTCTTGGCAGGACGCTCGATGACCACGCGGCCAACAGAGGCGCTCTTCAGCTTCTTCTTGAGGTATTCGCGGACACGGATATCCGAGGCAAGCATGCCGCCGAAATCCTTGTCATCTGCATACCACTTAGAACCCCAGTTACGCGTCACTGCGAGGCGGAACCCAATCGGGTGAATTTTCTGACCCATCGTGACTCCTTAGGCTCCGACCTTCACAGTAATGTGGCAGGTCTGCTTTTCGATCTGGTTGCCGCGGCCCTTGGCCCGTGCGGAGAAGCGCTTCATCGACTGGGCCTTGTCCACGAAAATCGTGGTGACCTTGAGTTCGTCGATATCGGCGCCGTCGTTGTGTTCGGCGTTTGCGATGGCCGATTCAACGGCCTTCTTCAAAATGCCGGCGGCCTTCTTATTAGTGAAGGTCAGGATGTTCAGCGCCTGCGCCACCGACTTGCCACGGATCAGATCCGCGACGAGCCTGGTTTTTTGCGCAGAGATGTGCACCCCACGAATAATGGCTGTGGTTTCCATTGCTTACCTCTTGGCCTTTTTGTCTGCGGCGTGACCCTTGAACGTACGGGTCAGCGCAAACTCGCCGAGTTTATGACCGACCATGTTCTCGTTGATATAAACGGGAACGTGCTGACGGCCGTTGTGCACCGCAATCGTCAATCCGATGAATTCGGGAAGGATCGTGGAGCGACGCGACCAGGTCTTGATCGGCTTCTTGCCCTTTTCCGCGACAGACGCCTCGACCTTTTTGATCAGGTGCGCGTCGACAAACGGGCCTTTCTTGACTGAACGTGACATGATTCGCCCTCTTATTTACGCTTGCGACGCTGCACGATCATATTGTCCGTGCGCTTGTTGCTGCGAGTCTTGTACCCCTTGGCCGGAGTACCCCATGGGCTGCGCGGCTCGCCACCCTCGCCGGTACGGCCTTCGCCGCCGCCGTGCGGGTGATCCACCGGGTTCATCGCAACACCGCGCACTGTCGGGCGGATACCACGCCAGCGCACCGCACCGGCCTTGCCAATCTGGCGCAGGCTGTGCTCTTCGTTACCGACTTCACCGATGGTGGCGCGGCATTCGATGTGCACGCGACGCACTTCGCCAGAGCGCAGGCGAACCTGAGCGTAGGTACCTTCACGGGCCAGCAGCACAGCTGATGCACCGGCCGAACGCGCCATCTGCGCGCCCTTGCCTGGCAGCATTTCGATGCAGTGGATCGTTGTACCGACCGGAATGTTGCGGATCGGCAGCGTGTTGCCGGCGCGGATCGGGGCTTCGATCCCCGACACCAGCGTTGCGCCGACTTCCAGGCCACGCGGAGCGATGATGTAACGACGCTCGCCGTCTGCGTAGCACAACAGTGCAATGTGCGCAGTGCGGTTCGGGTCGTATTCGAGGCGCTCGACCTTCGCCGGGATGCCGTCCTTGTTACGACGGAAATCAACCAGACGATAGTGTTGCTTGTGGCCGCCGCCACGATGACGGATCGTGATGTGGCCGTTGTTGTTACGACCAGATCCGCGAACCTTCTTTTCGAGCAGCGCAGCAACCGGTTCACCCTTGTACAGATTCGGGGTGACCACCTTGAGCATGCCACGGCGACCCGGGGAGGTCGGCTTGACTTTTACGAGAGCCATTTAGTTCACCTCCGCGAGGTTGATTTCCTGGCCGTCCTTGAGCGAGACATAGGCCTTGCGCTCATGGCGCCGACGACCTACGAAACGACCAAAGCGCTTGACCTTGCCCTTGCGGTTGAGTACCTGAACGGACTCGACTTCCACTTTAAAGAGCAGTTCGACAGCGGCCTTGATTTCAGGCTTGGTTGCATCCGCAATAACGCGAAACGCGACTTGCTGGTTCTTTTCGGCGACGAAGGTGGCCTTTTCGGTCACGATCGGCGCCAGGATGACTTGCATCAGACGATCGGTTCTCATCCCAGCATCTCCTCGAGTTGAGCGATGGCCGGTTTGGTGATCAGCACTTTCTTGTAGTGGATCAGCGACAACGGGTCGGCGAAGCGCGGTTCAACCACGGCAACATTACGCAGATTGCGCGTGGCGAGGTAAACATTCTCGTCAACCGAATCGGTAATGATCAGCACCGACTCTTCCATCCCCAGGCTCTTGAGCTTGTCAGCGGCGAGCTTGGTTTTGGGCGATTCGAGCGTGAACGAATCAACGATCGCGATACGGTCTTCGCGAGCCAACTGCGAGAGGATCGAGCGGATACCCGCGCGATACATCTTCTTGTTGACCTTCTGGGAGAAGTTTTCGTCTGGCGAGTTCGGGAAAGTCTTACCACCCCCACGCCACAAGGGCGAAGACGTCATACCGGCACGAGCGCGGCCCGTGCCCTTTTGACGGAAAGGCTTTTTGGTCGAGTGGTGGACTTCAGCACGATCTTTTTGCGCACGATTGCCCGAGCGGGCGTTTGCCTGAAAGGCAACGACGATCTGGTGCACGAGCGCTTCGTTGAAATCCCTGCCAAACACGGTGTCAGGCGCGGCAAAGGTTGCCGACGACTGCCCTTGATCATTCAGGAGCTTGATGTCCATGAATTAGGCTCCTTTCTTGGCGGGTGCCTTGACGGCCGGGCGCACAACGATGTCTGCGCCGGCGTAGCCAGGGACAGCGCCCTTGACCAGCAGCAGACCACGAGCGGCGTCAACACGGACGACATCAAGGTTCTGGACGGTGCGGGTGTCGTCGCCAAGATGGCCCGACATGCGCTTACCGGGGAAAATACGACCCGGATCCTGCGCCTGGCCAATCGAGCCCGGAACGCGGTGCGAACGGCTGTTACCGTGCGACGCGCGTTGCGACTTGAAGTGGTGACGCTTGATCGTGCCGGCGAAACCCTTACCGATCGTGGTGCCGGTCACGTCAACCTGCTGCCCTTCGGCAAACACGCTTTCGACGGCAACCACGGCACCGGGTGTGAACTCGGCAGCGCGGGCGGGGTCAAGACGGAATTCTTTGAGGATGCTACCGGCTTCGACGCCTGCTTTGGCGTAATGACCGGTTTGGGGCTTGGCGACGCGCGAGGCGCGGCGTGTACCATAAGCCACTTGAATAGCGGCGTAGCCGTCGGATTCAAGCGACTTGACCTGGGTCACGCGGTTGTTGGACACGTCCAGCACTGTGACGGGGATGGATTCACCATCTTCCGTAAAGATGCGGGTCATGCCGACTTTGCGTCCCACCAGGCCGAGCTGATGCGCGGCAGGCGTGGGTGTCGATTTCGACATCGTTTTCTCCGGGGTAAAAACCCGATTCCCGACTTCGATTGGTCGGGGCTGATAAAACCCGAATATCTCGGGCGCTCATGTACTGCTGGGCTTGGGTTTTGAGCACCGCGCTTTCAACGCGAGACCTTCAAACCGACCCTATTTGAACTCGCCTAAAATGGCGAGCCTTGGATTCTAGCACTGATTTTTACCGATTGGCAAATACAAGTCACTGAAATACAAGAGTTCCCGAGCGGTTTCCCGCTCGGGACAGACTTTATTGCAACGCGATTTCGACATCCACGCCGGCCGGCAAGTCGAGGCGCATCAGCGCGTCAACCGTTTTATCGGTCGGATCAACGATGTCCATCAGGCGCTGGTGCGTACGGATCTCAAACTGATCGCGCGAGGTCTTGTTGACGTGCGGCGAGCGCAGCACATCATAGCGACGAATGCGCGTCGGCAGCGGAACCGGACCACGCACCACTGCGCCCGTGCGCTTGGCTGTATCGACGATCTCAGCAGCCGACTGATCAATGAGTTTGTAATCAAACGCTTTCAGGCGGATGCGGATTTTCTGATTTTTCATGACGATTCCCAAAGAACGAAATGCTGCGGGGTTTTACACCCGCAGCGAAGCAAATTACTTCAGAATTTTGGCAACGACGCCGGCACCCACGGTACGGCCACCCTCGCGGATGGCGAAGCGCAGGCCTTCTTCCATGGCGATCGGGGCAATCAGCTTGACCGTCATCGCCACGTTGTCGCCC
>JADZBO010000198.1 GCA_020851995.1 Burkholderiaceae bacterium | reverse complement strand
GCCATCCCGGAGTTGCGCCACACGCCTGCGGTGCGGCTTGAAAACGCCTGCGCGACCGGATCAGCGGCGATATGGGCCGCCATGGATGCGCTGGGCAGCGGTCGCATCCGCAACGCGCTGGTCATCGGCATGGAAAAGATGAATACCTTGTCCAATCAACAGATTGGCGACACCTTGCTCAAGGCCTCCTACGTCAAGGAAGAGGCCCACACGCCGGGCGGTTTTGCCGGCGTCTTCGGGCTGATCGCGCAGGATTATTTCGCGCGCTTCGGCGACCAATCCGATGCTCTGGCAGCGATTTCCGCTAAAAATCACGCCAACGGTGTGCATAACCCCTACGCACACATGAAGCGGGACCTCGGCTTTGATTTCTGCCGCAATCCGTCTGATAAAAATCCGTACGTGGCGGGCCCACTCAAGCGCTCGGATTGCTCACTCGTTTCGGATGGTGCCGCTGCCCTTGTGCTCTCTATGGAGCCCTTGCCAGGGGCGCAATTTGCCCCGGTGCGCTGGCGCTCGCGCACCCAGGTCAATGAGTTTCTGCCTCTGTCGCGACGCGATCCGACCCGTTTCGAGGGTGCCGCGCTTGCCTGGGGCAAGGGCCTGGAGGCAGCCGGCGCCAGGCTCGCCGACTTGAATTTTGTCGAAACCCACGACTGCTTCACGATCGCCGAAATGCTCGAGTACGAAGCCATGGGCCTGGCGCCTCACGGCCAGGGCGCGCGCGTGATTCTGGATGGGATCACCCGCAAAGATGGCAAGTTGCCGGTGAATCCCTCGGGTGGTCTGAAGTCGCGCGGCCATCCGATCGGCGCGACCGGTGTTTCGCAGCATGTGATGGCGGCGATGCAACTGACCGGCGAAGCCGGCGACATGCAGATTGCCAACGCACGCGTGGGCGCCGTCTTCAACATGGGTGGTGCCGCGGTCGCGAACTATCTGAGCATCCTGGAGGCAGTGTGAACGCTGCGCAAGTCACCAACCTGGCCAACTTGCTGGCCAGCACGGCGCGTCTTTTCCCCGATCACCCTGCCATGATCGTGGGCGATCGGGTGTGGTCGTGGCGCGAGATCGATGCGCGCGTGAACGCCATGGTGGCAGCACTGCGATCTCTTGGCATTCGCAAGGGTGACAAGATCCTCATGCAGTCGCGCAACAACGTGCAGATGTTCGAGTTCTGCTGGGTGGCGTTCCGCATGGGCTGTGTCTGGGTGCCAACCAACTTCCGGCTCACTCCGCCGGAGGTCGCCTACCTGGGGGCGTCGAGCAATGCCGTGGCGATGGTGGTCGAGGATATTTTCCCGGAGCACACCGACGCCGTACGCGCTGAATCCAGCGACTTGCGTCACATTATTTCCATCGGTTCGCCACGCGAGGGCGAATCCAGTTACGAAGCCCTGATCGAACAACACCGCGGCGCACCCGCGCAACCGGAAACCGTCCAGGCGAGCGACCCCCTCTGGTTCTTCTATACCTCGGGTACCACCGGCAAACCCAAGGCCGGAATTCTGTCGCATGACCAGATGGACTTTGTCGTCAACAATCATCTGGCCGACCTGATCCCGGGCACGCGCGAGACCGACCGCTCGATCGTGGTTGCCCCGCTGTCGCACGGCGCCGGCATCCACGCGCTGGTCAACGTGGCGCGCGGTGCGGCATCGATCCTGCTGCCAAGCGAAAAATTCGATCCGGAAGCCTTCTGGCAGCTGGTCGAGCAGCATCGCGTCACCAACCTGTTTACCGTGCCCACGATCGTCAAGATGCTCGTCGAGCACCCGGCGGTCGATCAATACGACCACAGCTCGCTGCGCTACGTCATCTACGCGGGTGCCCCGATGTACCGCGCCGACCAGAAACTCGCGCTGCAAAAGCTCGGCAAGGTGCTGGTGCAGTATTTTGGGCTTGGCGAGGTCACTGGCAACATCACCGTTTTGCCCCCGCACATGCATTCGGCGGATGACAATGACCCCAACGCCCACATCGGCTCCTGCGGTTACGTGCGCACCGGCATGGAAATCGCCATCCTCGACGAACAGGGCGTCGAGCGCCCGCGCGGAGAAATCGGCGAGATCTGTGCCCGCGGCCCCGCGGTGTTTGAGGGGTACTACGGTAACCTCGAAGCCACCGCCAAGGCCTTGCGCGGCGGCTGGTTCCACACCGGCGACCTTGGTCGCATGGACGAGCGTGGGTTGCTTTACATCACCGGCCGCGAATCGGATATGTACATTTCCGGCGGCTCGAACGTCTATCCGCGCGAGGTCGAGGAAGTTCTGCTCACACACCCCGGCGTGGCCGAGATTGCCATCGTGGGTATGCCCGATTCGAAGTGGGGCGAAATTGGCGTAGCCGTCGTGGTGCGACGTCCTGGCCCGGAGCCGGTCGACGAGGCAGCGCTGCTCGGTTTTCTCGAAGGGCGCTGCGCGAAGTATCGGTGGCCCAGACGCTTTTTCTTCTGGGATGTCATGCCGAAATCGGGATACGGAAAAATCGTCAAGAAGGATATCAAGGTAATGCTGATCGAGCGCGGTGATATCGAGGACCCGAATCTGCAGTGAGGCACACAGCATGACCGAACCGACCGCCGACCAGATCCCGCCCTTTGGCCTCAGGGGCATTTGCGATTGCCACGCGCACGTTTATCAGCCGGCGTCGCAGTTCCCCTTCTGGCCGGGGCGGCACTACACGCCCGCCGACGCACCGATCGAGCAACTCTACGCGATGCACCGTGCTCTTGGCGTGGAGCGCACCGTCATCGTTCACCCAAGCCCCTACGGCACGGATAACTCCAGCCTGTTGTGGTTGCTTCAAACAATCGGAGCGAATGCCCGTGGAGTGGCAGTGATCGACGAGCACACCACGCACGACGCACTCACCGCGATGCATCGTGCCGGTGTGCGTGGCACCCGATTAAATCTGGAAACCCGCGGTCAACGCGACCCGGATTTTGCCCGCGAGCAAATCCTGCGCACCGTGGATCAAACCGCACACCTGACTTGGCATGTGCAACTGTTCGTAAACCTCAGCGTCATCGAGGCCTTGCACGATACGATCATGGCGTTGCCCTGCACGGTGGTCTTCGATCATTTCGGGCGCCTGAACGCCGCTGCCGGCCTGCAACAACCGGGGCTGGACGCACTGATTTCGCTGGTGCGCGCGGGCAAAACCTATGTGAAGCTATCGGCACCCTACCGCGTCTCCGATCTGCCGGACTACGCTGACGTGGCGCCCTTTGCCCATGCACTGATTGGGGCGAATCCGGATCGCATGCTGTGGGGTTCGGACTGGCCAAATTCTTTTCCGCCTGCCGGCACCGTGCGCAAACCCGAGGTTCCCGAACCCTTCCGGCCCGAGAACAATCTTGCCGCGATCCGCCGACTCATCGGATGGGCACAATCGGCCGAGATCGCCAGAAAGATCCTGGTTGACAACCCGGCGCGACTCTACGACTTTTAGGTTGACGCGATGCAACCCACGCGGGATTGCTTCACGTCATCCTCTGACACCTACTTGGTCAAGCCCTGGCTGACCAGCCTGTTCGTGGTACCAGTCTAGCGCTGATCGTGCGAATGAATCTGCAGTGCCTCAAGAAAGCGCGAAACCATGTTGTAGGCGCCCACGGTCGCCGTCAGTTCAACGATCAGGCGATCCGTGAACACGGCACGCAGCGCCGCGAACACTGCGTCGGGAACCTGAATTCCCTTGGTCATCGCGTCCGTGTAAGCCAGCACCGCACGCTGAGTCGGATCGAACTTGTCCGACGAATCCCAGGCATTGAGGTCGTCGAGCTGTGCCTGGGTGACCCCTTCGCGCAAGGCGATCGGGGCATGCTGCTCGGCCTCGTAGGGTGCACCATTGATCACCGCAACGCGCATGATCACCAACTCGCGCAATGCGGGAGGCAGCGAGCTCTTCTGGCGGATCGCAGTCAGAAAATTCAGCCAGCCGCTTGCCACGGGCGGGCTCTGCAGAAGCATCTGGTACAAGTGCAGCACTTGCCCGCGCTCGGCGACGATGCGCTCGACCAAAGGCTTGGCTTCGGGGTTGTTCAGGTCGGCATAAGGAATTCGGGCCATGAAGTTGTCTCTCTCTGGTGTGAATCAGGCGTGAAGAACGCCGTCGGGTTCCTGCGACGACCGCAACGGAACCGGCGAAAACGCCTCATTGAGAATACCAACGAGCCCGTCGTATGTCACTTCGCGCGGATTCGGCAGGATCTGGCGTGAGTTCGTCATGCCGTCCCTGGCAATGTCGGGAATTCCGCTGCGCGCTACGCCGAGCTCGTCCACATACCGCGGGATACCAATGTCCGCCGACAGCGTTTCGACTGCGATGATGGCCCGCTCGGCTCCGTCGCGTTCGGACAGCCCGTCGATCTGCTCACCCATGGCACGCGCAATATCGGCAAACCTCGCGGTGGCAGCGACGAGATTGAATTTCATCACATGCGGCAGCAGAACTGCATTGGCGATGCCATGGGGAATGTTGTAAAGCCCGCCCAGTGGCATGGCCAGACCGTGCACCATGCCGGTTGCCGCGCTGCCAAACGCCAGGCCGGCGTAAAGGCTCGCTGTGAGGACATCTTCCCGCGCGGCAAGATTGGCGCCAAAGTGCACCGCAGTGCGCAATGATCGCGATAGCCGGCGGATGGCCTCGAGCGCAAAATAATCGGTCAGAGGCTGCGCAAAGCGCGACACGTAGGCCTCGATGGCATGAGTCAGTGCGTCCATTCCCGTCGCAGCAGTGATCCTGCCCGGCAGGTCGACTGTCAGTTCCGCATCCAGCAGCGCGCAATCAGCCATCAGATATCGGCTGACAATGCCCTTTTTGGTGCGCAACTTCTTCAGGCTGAGCACGGCGACGTTCGTGACTTCGCTGCCGGTGCCCGCGGTGGTCGGGATAAAGATCTTGGGCAATCCGGGTTTAGGCACCTTTTCGATACCCAGGTAATCCTCGGTCTTGCCGCCGTTGGTGGCGATGATCGAAGCGCACTTAGCGGTATCGATGGGGCTACCGCCACCCAACCCGATGATCAGGTCGATGCCCTCGCTGGCGACGAACCGCGCACAAGCGTCGACGCTTTCGACACTCGGATCGGATTCGACATTGCTCCAGACCTTGACGTCGGTACCGGCGAGCAGTGATACGACACGATCCGGAATGCCGGTCCGGAGCAGACCAGGATCCGTCACGATCAGCACCCGCTTACCGCCGAGTCGTGCGACTTCCTGCGGCAACGCGCTGATCGAGCCGCACCCCTGAATCAGGCGATTGATATTGTGAAAAATGAAACTTTGCTGCATGGTCACCTGCCGTCACTCGACTCATGGGTCGATTAGTCGATATCCGGGGATATCTTTTGTTATGTTCAATCAGTGTAATTTTTAATCACGGCCGAGTCATCAAGCTTGCCCAGACCGTGCGAACTTGCCTCGATATATTGCAGAAAGGCAGCATGGGCCATTGGTGCGGCAAACGTCGCCTGGCGCGCGGACTCCAGCACCAGCGTCATGTCCTTGACAAAAATATCGACCGCAGACGTCACGTCATCGAATGCCTCGTTGACCATGCGCGGACCGCGATCACCGAGCATCCACGACGACGCGGCACCACTTTTAAGGATTTCGAGCGTGGTGTCCAGCGGCAGTCCATTGCGTTTGGCCATTGCAAGCGCCTCGGCCGCCGCAGCGATGTGCACACCGCACAACAGCTGATTAATCACCTTCATCTGCGCACCCTTGCCCGGCTCGTCGCCCAGCACGAAAATGCGCGCACCGAACGTGGCCAGCACCGGACGAACGCGCTCGACAACGGCAGGCGCGCCACCCACCATGACGGTGAGCGACCCCTTTTGGGCACCCACCTTGCCACCCGTGACGGGAGCGTCGACCAGATGAATATTCTTCGCGGCAAGGCGTTCGCCGAGTTCGTGTACGTACTTCGGCGACATCGTGCTGCAGGCGATGAACACCGAACCCGGCCGTAACAACCCTGCCAACCCGTCCTCGCCGAACAGCACGGACTCAGTCTGCGCGTCGTTGACAACGAAACTCACCACGACCTCGCAGGCCACGGCAAGGTCGGCGGCACTGGCCGCAACCGTACCACCCTGAGCCTGTAACCAGGTCAGGGCTTCGGGATTGACATCGCGTCCAACAACCTTGAAACCCTTGGCCAGGAGGTTGGAGGCCACGCCCCGCCCCATGGCGCCCAACCCGATCAGCCCGACCGGGCTCGCAGTGCCAGCTTGCTGTGTCATCTTGTGTCCTACATGCGAATCGTCATTGCCGGAACAAACGCAAACAGCATCAGAATGCCGATTGCAACGAAATAGAACGGAATCAGCTCTTTCACCACTTCGCCCATCTTGACTTGCGCAATCGAACTGGTGATGAAGAGTGTCGTGCCGACCGGAGGATGATACAACCCGATCGACAGGTTGATGATCATCATGATACCGAGCTGCACGGTATCCATGCCGACGGCGGTCGCCAGCGGCACGAACATCGGCGTAAGAAGCAAAACGGCAGCGGGCAAATCGATGAACATACCCACGGCCAGCATGATGAAGTTCATCGCCAGGATGATCATCCAGGCGTGCTGGAGCGAATTCTGCGCCCAGTCGACAAAAGCCACCGGCAACTGCTCGAAGGTCAGAATCCAGCCGATCACGCTTGACGCCATGATGATCAGCATCACGACTGAGGTCGCGAGCCCCGCATCAATAATCGAATGCTTCAGGCGCGCCATCGTCAGATCGCGGTAGACCACGATCGAAACGATCAGCGCGTAAAGCGTCGACATGACGCTGACCTCGGTCGGCGTGGCAATCCCGAAACGCAGAAAAATGATGATCAGCACCGGTAGCGCAAGCGCAGGAGCCGAGTAATACAACTGCCCCCGGAAATTCTTCCAGTTGAAAGGCGTGGTGTCCCGTGGAAAGCCGCGACGGCGTCCCTGGATGTAGCACACCAGCATGAAACCCGCGCACATCACAATACCCGGCAGAATCCCTGCGACAAACAGCGCGCCGATGGATGCGTTGGACACCAGCGAGTAAATGATCATCGGAATCGAGGGCGGAATCAGAATGTCGATCGTTGCCGCTGCAGCCAGTGTGCCGGCGGCAAACGCCGGGGGATATCCCAGCTTCTTGAGCCAGGGGATCAGCAGCGATCCGATTGCCGAAGCGTCAGCAACTGCTGAACCCGACACACCGCCGAAAATCGTTGACGACAGCACGCCGACCTGAGCCGGGCCACCGTGGAAACGCCCCATCAGCGTTGTGAGCAAACTGATCAGGTGCTGACCCAGCTTGCCGCCCACCATCAAGGATCCGGTCAGCATGAAAAACGGGATGGCGATCAGCGGAAAACTCTGGGTTTGCGTCACCAGTTGCGACACAATGAACTCGACGCCCAGCCGATCAGACGGCAGCAACCCGAGCTGCGCGCCGACGATCAGCGCGTGTGCAATCGGCAGACCGAGAATCGCCAGGAAGAGGAACGCGATAAAAGTAATGATGGAAAGCATGGTGGCCTCTTAGTGATCGCTGGGCATCTGGCCCAGGAGTGTCTTCGGGGCCTCGGACCCTTTGGTGATGATCAGACGGATGGCCTGCGTCAGCGAAGTCACGACCATCATCAGAAACGCAGCCAGCATGCAGGAATAGGTCACCGACGACGGCACCTGCAACACCTGTGTGCGCTCGGTACTGACGATGGGCATCAGCGTGTAAGTACCCCAGGCGAGCGCTGCGTAGGCCGCCATGAGAATGAAGCAGTTCAGCACGACGATCACACGGCGCGCCGAGACCGGAACGCGATCCAGAAACCAGGAGATGGCGATGTGCGAACCATATTGCGCCGCAAGCACCACACCCGCCATGACCAGCCATGGGAACATCAGCTCCGGGAGCTCTCCGGCCCAGCTCAGGCTACTCCCCGACAAATATCGCAAAAACACATTGATGGCGAGTATCAGAAACAACAATACCGTCGTGATGTAGATGATCACACGACAGAGCGTCTGAATCGACGCATCCACCATGCCGCAGAGTCTGAGCAGTCCGTGACTCATAGAGAAGATTCCTTGATTGCGAAAAAAACCGAACGGCCAGCCGATACTCTGGCTGGCCTGTCCGGTACTTGCCTGAAGCGATCCGCTTACTTCGCGGGAGTCGCGCGAGCGGCGTCAACCACTTGCTTGACAAACGGCCCTTGCGGACCGGCAATCCATTTTTCGATGACAGGCTTGGTGGCCTCGACAAACAAGGCGTGATTGGGCGTGTTGATTTCGATGCCCTTGGCCTTGAGTTCGCCAACCAGCTTCGTGTCCGATTCCAGCGACAACTGACGGTTGAGCTTGGTCGCCTCGAGCGCCGCTTCGCGGATGATCTTGCGGTCGGCTTCCGGCATCTTGTCGTAGCTGCGCTTGGACATCACGAACGGCGTCATTTCATACTTGTGTGCCGTCTGCGAAATGTACTTCTGGACTTCGTACAGCTTGGAAGACCAGATGTTCATCAGGGGATTTTCCTGACCGTCCACGACGCCCTGCTGCAACGCTACGTAGAGTTCGGAAAACTTGATCTGCTCGGGCTCGCCACCCAGGGCCTTGACGATGTCGATGGTAACGGCATCAGGCGGAGTGCGAATCTTCATGCCCTTCAGGTCGGCCGGGGTATTGATGGGACGGATCTTGTTCGAAACGTGGCGGATGCCATTATCCCAGTAGCCCAGGACGACCATGCCCTTGTCTGCCGTGAGCTTGGCGAGTTGCTGGCCGGCAGGGCCATCCATGACCCGCCACGCATCCTGCAGGGTCGGGAACAGGAAAGGCAGACCAAAGGCCGAGTATTCCGGAACGACCGTCGACATCGAGCCCTGCGAGTTCGCGGCAAAATCCACGGTGCCGCTGCGCAGCGAAGTCAGAATCGGCACATCATCGCCCAGCTGGGCCGCCGGCGCGACCTGAACGATCAGGCGTCCGCCGCTCTTTTCCTTCACCAGCTCGGCGAACTTGAGCGATGCCTCGTGCTTGGGATTGCCGACCGCGGCGTTATGGCCCAGCGTCAGCTTGGTCTGCGCAAACGCGCTGGTCGAAGCGACCAGCATCGCGGCAATTGCCAGCTTCTTGAAAGTCTTGTGCATGTTGACGTCTCCTGAAAAATTTCTTGTTGTAAAAGTAGTAGTAGCGGAAATCCGCCGGGTATTGGTGTTTTCTAAAGCCAGGATTTGATCGCAGTGACCATCGCCGAAGTCGAAATACCATAGCGGTCGTGCAACGTCGGCAATGCCCCCGCGTGCAGGAACTCGTCGGGCAGTGCAATCTGGCGGAAAGCAGGACTGACCCGGTTGCGCACGAGTACGCCGGCCACGGCCTCACCCAAGCCGCCGATACAGCTATGGTTTTCGGCCACCACCACCAGGCGGCCACTGCGCGCGGCCTCCTTTAGGATGGTTTGCTCATCCAGCGGCTTGATGGTCGGCACATGCAGGACCGCAATGTCGGCTGCGCCGCCCTCCATCTCACGCGCGACTTCCAGCGCGCGCATCGTCATGATGCCACTTGAAATAATCAGTACATCTTTGCCGTCGCGCAGCAATTTGGCGCGCCCCAGTTCGAACTTGTAGTCGTATTCATCCAGGACGAGCGGCACCTGCCCGCGCAGCAGGCGCATGTAGACAGGACCCTGGTGGGCTGCGGCAGCCGGCACCATCTGTTCGACATCGAGCGCGTCGCACGGATCGATGATCGTCAACCCGGGGATCCCCCGCATCATGGCCAGATCTTCCGTCGCCTGGTGGCTGGGGCCATAACCTGAAGTCAGGCCTGGCAGTGCACAGGCGATCTTGACGTTCAGATGCTCTTCGGCAATCACCTGATGGATGAAGTCGTAGGCGCGGCGCGAGGCGAAAACCGCATACGTGGTCGCAAAGGGCGTGAAGCCGGTTTTGGCCATTCCTCCAGCGGCCCCCATCAGCAATTGCTCAGCCATGCCCATCTGGAAGAATCGTTCCGGATAGGCCTGCGCAAACAGGTGCAGGTCGGTGTACTTGGACAAATCCGCAGTCATACCCACGACGTCCGGACGCGTTTCAGCCAATTCAACCATTGCCTTGCCAAACGGTGCGGCACGCACGCGCTGCCCTTCGGACGCGATGGAGGCGATCATCGCCGAGGTCGTGAGACGCGGCTTGCCGGCGGTGTTGTTTTGCGCGCTCATCGTGCGCCCTCCCCGTTGGACGCGTCCAGAATGGCGATCGCCTCCTGCCACTCAGGTGGATCAACCCGGATGAAGTGATTCTTTTCACGCTGCTCCAGGAAGGGCACGCCCTTGCCCATCAGCGTGTCGAACAGAATCACGCGCGGCTTGGCCTCGGCCAGCGCACGGGCGGCGTCGAATGCGGCCTTGACCGCATGGATATCGTTGCCGTTGACCCGCTGAACGTGCCAGCCAAAGGCCGCCCACTTGTCGGCGAGCGGCTCAAAACCCATGATCTTGTTCGAATTTCCGTCGGCCTGCTGGTTGTTGACATCGACCAGGCAAATCAGATTGGCCAGCGCATGATGGCCCGCCGACATCGCCGCCTCCCAGGTTGCACCCTCATCGAGCTCGCCGTCGGACATCGAGTTGTAGACAAATGCAGTGCTCTTTTTCAGCCTTAACCCGAGCGCCATGCCAACGGCGATCGTCAGACCCTGCCCGAGCGATCCGCCGGAAATCTCCATGCCAGGCGTGTAGGTTGCCATTCCCGACATCGGCAGACGGCTGTCATCGCAACCGTAGGTTTCGAGTTCAGCCTCGGCAATGATGCCTGCCTCGATGAGCGCCGCGTAATGCGCGATCGCGTAGTGGCCATGGGAAAGCAGGAAGCGGTCACGGCCCTCCCAGCCGGGATCATCGGCCTTGAACCTGAGGGCATGGCAGTAGGCAACAGCCAGGATGTCGGCCATCCCCAGCGCCTGGCCGATATAGCCCTGGCCCTGGACTTCGCCCATGCGCAAAGCGTAGCGGCGTATGTTGTAAGCGTGCTTTTCCAGTGTTGTCATCGAAACAAAGTTTTATAAGTATTTTGGGCTACCCGCGATTATTGTGGGATGCGCGGGCGCCAACAAGTCGGTATAGTTCAACAGGGATTGAAAATTATTCTTATCAGGGTTTTCCCATGCATCTCCCTCCTATCAAGGGTGTGCTGGCTCTTGATGTCATCGCCCGTCTGGGCAGCGTCAGCAAAGCCGCAGAAGAACTGAACCTGACCGTGTCAGCCGTCAGTCACCAGATCGCCAACCTCGAAGAATTCGTCGGTTGCAAGCTGTTTGAGCGTTCACCGCGGGGGCTGTCACTCACATCGGTCGGTGTGCGATTTCATCAGGATGTATCCGGTGCGCTGGATCTGATTGCCAGTGCCGCGCAGCACGCCCAGTCCGCCGATGCCGTTGAAGTGCTGCGCATTCACATCACGCCCACCCTGGCGTCGCTTTGGCTGATGCCTCGCCTACCCGCGTTTCGGGCTCTGCACCCGGACATTCGGGTTGAACTATCCGCCTCGCCCGGAGAGTCCGATTTCACCCGGGCCGACGTCGATCTCGACATCCGCTACGGAGTGGCTAACTGGCCCAATCTGCATGTTGAAACGCTGTTCACCGAGCAGGTGATCCCGATGATCAGCCCGGCACTCCGGAAAAAGCTGCAAATCGCCACGCCGGCGGATCTGGCAGGCCAGGATCTGATCTTTTCCACCGTCAACCTCGTGCAATGGCCCCGCTGGTTCGCTGCGAACGGCGTACCAGCGGCGCCCACACGCTACGCACTGAGCTTTGATCGGGCCTACATGGTGATCGATGCGGCCATCCAGGGCCTGGGAATTGCGCTGGACAGCAACCGCATGGCAGAGCCCGCGCTTCGGCGGGGAGATCTGATCCCGGTATTCCCCGATCTGAAAGGAATCGAGGTACAAGCGCATCACCTTGTGTTTCCGCACCAGCACGGACAGTGGTCACGCGTGGCCAGATTTGTCGACTGGGTGCGCACCGAGGCGCGTGCCTGAAATCGCACATGCATTCACGCCTGCATTTCAGCCTGCATTTCAGCCTGAACGCTCGGCCGCACTGACGCCTGACCGATGGCGCGACCAGACGCAGGTCGTCCGGTTGAACTGTCCTCAGGCCGCTGGCCCTTGATTGCCGCCTTTGTCAGACGAATCGCCAGCAGGTTGACCCGCAGCGGGTGTACCGGAAGTGGCAACGGGCACGCCTGTCGTGGTTGCGGATGTGCCGCTCGCGGCCGCAGACGTCGGAGCGGACGCGGTGGAATTCTGAACCGTTGCCGAAGCCGTCGCGGACCCCGCCGACGTGACACCGCCAGCCGCAGCAGCGCGTGCCGCCAGGCGGGCCGCCTTCTTAGCCGCCTTTTTGCGGTCGCGCTTCTCCTCGAGTCGCGCAAAGAACCCTTCGATTTCGACAAAGAACACCGGCACCAGCGCGACCGCCAGGCAGGTCGACGCGATCATGCCGCTGAACACCGTCACACCGATCGAGACTCGTGCAGCCGCGCCCGCACCAGACGAGGTCAGCAGCGGCACAACGCCCAGGATGAACGCGATCGATGTCATCACAATCGGCCGGAACCGCTCGTGGGAGGCCTTGAGCGCCGACTCCACCAGGCTCAGGCCATCGCGCTTGGCCTCCAAGGCGACTTCCACGATCAGAATCGCGTTCTTTGAGGCGAGCGCGATCATCAGCACTAACCCGATTTGCACGTAGATGTTGTTGGGCATATTCAGTGCGATCAGCGCGCTGACTGTACCAGCCAGGGCCAGGGGCACCGCCGTAATCACAGGCAGCGGCGCTACCCACGATTCATACTGGGCCGCCAGCACGAGGTACACCAGCAGGATCGACAAGGCAAAGACCAGCACCACCGTATTGCCCACCAGTTTTTCCTGATAGGACATCGCCGTCCATTCAAACGAAGCGCTCTCGGGGAGCACCTCGGCGGCGACTTGCTCCAGCGCCGCGATCACCTGACCCGAGCTGAACCCGTCTGCAGCCGCGCCGAGCACGGCAGCGGTCGGGTAGATGTTGTACTGAGACGCGATGGCGGGCCCCGTCGTTTCCTCCAGATCGATAAACGACCCAAGTGGCACCATCTCGCCTTTTCTGCTCTTCACGAAGAGCCGGGAAATCTGGTCGGGGCTTGTGCGGGCAGAGCCATCAGCCTGAACATAGACCTGATAAGTCTGGCCGAACTTGAAGAACTGGTTGACGTACGTCGAACCGATGGAGGCCTGCAGGACGTCATAGGCGTCACCCAGCGCGACGCCCAGCGTCTCGGCCCGGGCCGAGTTGAACGTCAGCTTCAACTGCGGAACGTTGTTACGCAAGGGCGTGAAAGCCGCCAGCACCTCAGGGCGCTTCATCGCATGTGCAATGAAATTGTCGGTGATTGCCTGCAGCTTTTTATAATCATTGCTCCCGTCGCGCAGTTCGATTTGCAACTGAAAGCCCCCGGACAACCCGAGACCCGGAATCGCCGGTGGCACCAAAACCCGCGCCTGGACTTCCTGCACCGCGAGCAATTCCTTGGAAATCGCCAGGTAAATCGACTTGAGATCTTGCCCCTTGGCCTTGCCCCGCTCGTCCCAAGGCTTGAGGATGACATACATCACCCCGGTATTGGATTGCGGTGCATTGTTGTTCAGGGCGTTCACGCCGCCGATCGTGACGATCGTATCCACACCCGGCACCGCGCGCACGATTTTGCTGACCTTTTCCATGCCGTCATAGGTACGCCCAAGCGACGAGGCGTCGGGCAAGGCGGATGAAACGATCAGGTAACCCTGATCCTCGTTCGGGATGAATCCCGTGGGCAGATAGATCAGGCCACCGATTGATCCGGCGATCAGCAGCGTGCCGACGAACGCCGCAATCCGGCTGTGCTCCATCAGGTGATGCATCAGGCGCGCATACCAGTCCGAGATTCGCTCGAAGTGCTCGTCGAACTTGCGATAGAACCAGTTCTTGACCTTGCCCTCTTCATGGGGCGTGATGAACTGCGCGGCCTGAGTTGGCTTGAGCGTGACCGCGTTAATGCCACTGATGAGCGCGGTTGCCGCGATCACCAGGGCAAATTGACGGTACATCTGACCGGTAATCCCGGCAATGAAGGATGCCGGAAGGAACACGGCCATCAGCACCAGCGTGATGCCGATGATCGGCCCCATCAGCTCGGTCATGGCGTTGATCGCGCCCTCCCTCGGCGTCTGGCCGTGCTCGACCTTTTTGGCGACGCCCTCCACGACGACGATTGCGTCGTCCACCACGATGCCGATACACAGCACGATGGCAAACAGCGTCAGCAGGTTGATCGAAAACCCCATGCCCGCCATGCAAGCGAACGCTCCGATGATGGTCACCGGCACCGTGGTTGCCGGAACCAGCGTTGCGCGCCAATCCTGCAGGAAGATCATGATGACCAGCAGCACCAGGATGCCGGCTTCATATAGCGTGTGATACACCTCGTTGATCGATGCCGTGACAAAAGTCGTGGTGTCGAACGGAATGCTCCAGGAGATCTCCTTGGGGAAGGTCTTGGCCATCCGGCCCATTTCGTCGCGGACCGCTTTACCGACCGCGATCGCGTTGGCCGAGGGCATCTGGTAGATTGCAATACCGGCCGCAGGCTTTTCATCCAGCTTGAAAAACTGCCCGTAGTTCTGGCTGCCCATTTCGATCCGCGCAACATCCTTGATGCGCGTGATTTCGCCCTTATCGGTTGCCTTGAGGATAATCTCGCCAAACTGCTCAGGGGTGTCGAGCGCGCTGGTGACGTTGACGGTGAGCTGAAAATCCTGCCCCGCAGGAACCGGAGGCGCGCCGATCTGGCCTGCGGCAAGCATGACGTTCTGGCGGTTGATCGCGGCAATCACATCAGATGGATCGAGATTTCGGGCCTTGAGCTGACCCGGGTCGATCCAGATCCGCATACTGTAGTTACCGACACCAAATACGTTGGCGGCGGCGACGCCCGGGATACGGGCAAGGCGGTTTTGGAGTTTGAGGTTTGCGAAGTTGGACAGGAAAAGCGCATCCTGATCCGGATTCGACGAAGTCAGTGTCACGATCTGCAGGATTGCGGTCGACTGCGTCTTGGTGGTGACCCCCTGCTTTTGTACCGCCTGGGGCAGCGATGGCAAGGCAATGGCCACACGGTTCTGAACGTTGACCTGGGCGAGATCAGGGTCGGTACCCACCTGAAACGTCACGGTCAGCGTATAGCTGCCATTATTGGTGGAGTCGGACTCCATGTAGAGCATCCCATCGACACCATTGACCTGTGTTTCGATGTTGCTCGCGACCAATTGCTGAATCAGCGACGCGCTGGCGCCAGGCCAGGTCGTCGTGACCTGAATGGTCGGCGGCGTCATGGGCGGGTACTGCGCGATCGGCAGGCCGAAGATCGATACGGCGCCAATCAGCATCGTGATCAGCGCGATCACATTCCCAAGAACTGGGCGTTCGATGAAGTATTTTGAAAGCATGGGTCTCCCGTTGCCCTTGGCGTGTTACCGAGCGGGCAAAGGATCAATGGTGGTCACCTGGGGCGCCACGACCTGACCTTCACTGATGTTGATGAATCCGTTGATCACGACGTCTTCGCCGGCTTCCAGGCCTTTGGTCACTTCGACCAGCGGGCCGAATTTCTGACCCAGGGTGACGTTGCGGCGCGAAACCTTCTTATTGGCATCCATGACAAACAGATAGGAGCCCTGCTGATCCGTGAGCGAGCTCGTCCCCGGCACCAGAATTCCCTTGCGCGGGTCGCCGTACTGGACCATGACCTTGGCGTAGTAGCCAGGGAGCAGCGTCAGGTCTTCGTTGCGCATCTCCGCGCGCAATTGCAACGCACCCGTGCTGGTGTTGAGCTGATTCGCCGCGAAGTCCAGAATGCCTTCATGGGGAAAGCCCTTTTCACCCTGCAACTGCGCGTAAACCGGCAGCGTATTGACCACCGATCGCTCAGCCGCGCCTGTGCGGCGGTATTTGAGCAGATCGCGTTCGTTGATCGAGAAGTACACGTAGATCGGATTGATCCGCTGAATCACTGCCAGCTTGACCCCCTGGGCGCTCGCGCCCAGGTAGTTGCCCACATCGATCAGATGGCGTCCCATCAGGCCGTCGAAAGGCGCGCGCACCTCGGTATACCCGAGATTGATCTTGGCGAGTTTCAGGTTGGCCTCTGCCTGCAGGAAGGCCGAGGTGGCCTTATCCACCGCAGCCTGCGAGGTTGCGTTCTCCTTGAGCAGCGCCTTCTGCCGGGCAATTTCAATCTTCGCCTCGTTGTACACGGCCTGCGTCAGATTGACCTGCTGCTGGTACTGGTCCTGCTCGATGACAAACAACAGCTTGTCTTTCTTGACATAGGCGCCGTCGTCGAAAAGGATCTTGGTCAGGTAACCGGGCACCCGTGCGTCCAGATTGACCTCAAGCAAAGCGTAGACGTTGCCATCGAACAGATCGTAACTGCGGATTTCCTGTGTCAGGGGTTTGGCGACGGTCACGGCGGGTGCCACAGCCACCGGCGGGGCTTTCTTCTCGCAGCCGCCCAGGGCAAAAGCGGCCATCATGGCCAGCACCACAGACACACCGCGCAGGAACGGAAAATGGAAGGTCGTGCTCATTGAGTCGTCTCACTAGGCTTGACTAGACGCGGGTCGGCATTGTTGACCAAAACCGCACCCCAGTTGGTTCGTTGCTGCATCTGGTCGACGACAGCGCCCGGCAGCGCCGGGACATCCAGATCCCCTGACCAACCGCCGCCAAGCGCCTTGAACGCACTGACGTAGCCGATCAGAATGTTGGAGTTGGACTGCACCAGGGATTCCTGGACCTGTAGCAATTGTTGCTGAGCCACAATCACCGTGTTGTAGTCGTTTTGACCCTGTTTGTAGCGATCCAGTGCAAGCGCGGCCGCCTGTTGCGCCGCCTTGACCGCAAGCACAAGATCGGTGCTGGCACTGCGGGAGGTTGAGATCAGGATCAGAGAATCGTCAACTTCCTGCTGCGCCTTGAGCACGAGATTCTGGTAATTGAGGATTGCCTGCTGAAAGACCGCGTCCTGCACACGGATCTGGTCATAAATCGCGCCACGGTAGAACAGCGGAAAGGTGAAGCTCGCGCCGATGTTGGTCGTGCGATTATCCCAGCTGAACAACGCCCCCTGACTGGGCCCGCCGGTGTACTGCATGGTCTGGAAGCCGAAGTAGCCCGCCAGCGAGAAACTCGGGTACAAGGCCGCTGCGTTCACGCCGATCAACGCCGACTGGGAGGCCGCGTAGTATTCCGCCTGGAGGATATCCGGACGGCGTCTGAGCAGATCCTTGGGAATGCCAACCTGCAGTTGCGCGGGCGGCGTCAGCGTGCCTTTCGCCGAGCCGAAGTTCTTTTCGTAGTACTCGGGCGGTTTGCCAAGCAGAATGCTCATGGCGTTTTGCGCCTTCCGCAACCCGGCGACAAGTGGCGGGATCATCGATTTGGTCTGTTCGTACTGCGATTGCGCCTGACTCAGATCCAGCAACGAGGTAGCACCGTACTTGTAGCGCGCACCCGCAATGCGCAGACTTTCCGCCTGCAAAATCAGGTTGGCACGGGCGACTTCGATTGACTGCTCGTAGTAGCGGATGTTGATATAGGTACTGGCGACTTCGGCCGCAAGCGAAACGTTCGCCGCATAGTAGGTTGCAACCGCCGATTGATAACTCGCCAGTGCGCTTTCGATTCCGCGCCGGAATTTTCCCCAGAAATCGATTTCCCAGTTCGCGGAAACCACGACGTTCTGCAGTGCGCTCGTGCTCGACGAGTTCAGGAACTGGTTCAGGACACTGGGCTGGTTGGTCTGCTGGGCCGACCCGCCCAGCCCGACCGTGGGCAGGAGGGTGGCATCGGCAACGCCCAATGCTGACCGCGCCTGGTAAATGCGAACAGCCGCAGATTGCAGCGAAATGTTCTCCGCCGAGGCCTGTTTGAGGAGCGCGGTGAGCGTTGGATCGTTGAAGCTTTCCCACCACGAGACCGGGTTCAGTGTGGCGGAACTGACCGTCTCCACAGCGTCCGTGAATTCACCCTGAGCAGGAGTTTTGTACTGATCTGTAGTCTGAGTCGCCGGTCGGGAAAAATCCGGCCCCACCATGCACCCCGAGAGATAGGCTGAGAGTCCGAGCGCGATCACGAAGCGGACTAGCAACGTGGGTCGAATTACCTGATATGGCATCATGGGTGAATATTAAAACACTTTCGCCGTGTCATAACGGCGACTGCACTGAATGGCATAGGTGACAGATTCGATCGGCCATTGTCGGGTCAGCGACCGGCGTAACAGAGCCAGATTGCCCCGTCAGGACGGCGGACCGACCGTTCAGCCTGGTGAGTTCAGGCCATAAATTCTCCGGCAATGGACAAGCGATGCCTCGATCAGGTTGTCGCTGGCCTCCGGCGTACGGAACGCCGAATGCGCGGAAAGTGTCACGTTTTCGATGCGTGCCAGGGGATGATCCTCCGGCAATGGCTCGATATCGAATACGTCGAGAGCCGCATGGCCAATCTGGCCGCTGACGAGGGCCTCGATCATCGCTGTTTCGTCGACCAGAGCGCCGCGTGCGGTGTTGACGAGGATGACCCCCGGACGCATGCGCGCAATCTTGTCGCGCGAGATAAAACCACGCGTCTCGTCATTCAGCAAAAGGTGCATGGAAATCACGTGGCTTTCCTGCAGCAACCTGTCCAGACTCACAAACTCGACACCCGGACAGGATTTTGGGCTGCGGTTCCATGCCAGCACCCGCATACCCGCGCCGTTGCACAGCCGCGCCATTTCGGCCGCAATGCCGCCAAACCCGACCAAACCGATGGTCTTGCCGGTCAGCTGGATGCCTGAGGTGCGCAGCCACTTGCCGGCACGCATTGCGCGATCCATCAGGGCGAAGCCTTTGGCCGCCGTCCACATCAGCGCAAAAGCGCACTCGGCGACTGCCGTGTCGCCATAGCCCCTGATGATGTGCACCGCGATCCCGATTTCCGCCAGTTCTTCCGGATTCATGTAGGAACGCGCACCGGTGCCAAGAAACACGACGTGCTTGAGTGCCTTGCACTGACGGGCGATCGCAGTCGGCAGCGACGTGTGGTCAATGATCAGGATGTCGGCATCGCCTGCGACCGCGGGAATTTCCGCCGGCGTGATATCAGCCTGCCTGGTCACGACCAGTTCGAACTCGGCCGGTTTGTGCAGGCGATCGGCGACATCGGCCAGCGCGGGGTTGGCATCGATAAAGTTTGCTTTCATGAACGGTTTCCGGGGTGGCTGAATCAGCGCGGCGAACGACGCCGGTCATCATAGCGGAATCGTCCAGTCCGTTTGGTGGCAATCACCCTCAGTCGCGGGGGGTTGAGCGCTGCGTGACCGGACATCGTGTTGTCAAAATGATACGATTTCCGTGGTACACGGTTTTGCCCTTCCGACTCCTTCCGTCCACTCGGCAGTGTCAGTTTGCTCGTGCGCCCGCGAATCCCTTCAACAGACTCCTTGACCTTGCCTTTTGCTTTTTTGCCCTAGTCCCTTTCAAAGCCCTTGCCTTCGATTGTCCGGAACACACCATCCATGAATCAACCAGCGCACATCGTCATCATCGGGGCCGGCATCGTCGGGGCCGCCAGCGCGTTCCACTGTCTGCAAGCGGGCTTGCGCGTCACTCTGGTTGAGCCCGGCGTACCCGGCGACGAGCAGGCATCCAGCTACGGCAATGCAGGCTGGCTGTCTTCACATTCGGTGCTGCCCCCGGCCTACCCCGGTGTCTGGAAGAAGGTGCCTGCCTGGCTGATTGATCCGCTCGGTCCTCTTTCCATTCGTCTGCACTACCTGCCCAAGGCACTGCCATGGCTGGTGCGTTACCTTGCCGCGGCCTCGACCTACGTGCGCATCGAACGCACTGCGCGAGCACTGCGCACACTGCTGGCCGACGCACCGGCGCTTCACCAGGTCATGGCGGATGCCGCGGGGGTGGGATATCTGATCGAACGCAAAGGGTTGCTGCACGCGTTTCTGTCGCGCGGTCACTTTGAGCAGGATGCGAAAGCCTGGGAAATCCGGCGGCGTGAGGGCATCGAATGGGAAGAACTCGACGCCGCTGCCCTGCATGCCCGGGAACCCGACCTGAGCCCACATTACACCTTCGGCGTCTACACACCGGAAGCCGGCAGTTGTCGCAATCCGGGCGCTTACACGGCCGCACTGATCGAGTACGCCCGGTCAAAGGGGGCAACGCTGGTTCGCACCACGGCAACCGGCTTTCGCATTGAACAGGGTCGCTTGAGGGCCGTGCTGACCACCGAAGGCGAAATTGCCTGCGATCGCGCCGTCATCGCCGCGGGCGCGCGCGCCAGGGCACTGGCCCTGCAAGCGGGCGATGCGGTGCCTCTTGAAACGGAGCGTGGCTACCACGCCGTTGTGTCACCTGTAACCGTCGGCCCACGCACCTCGACCATGTTTGCCGACCAAAAAGTCGTTGTGAACAGCATGGAACAAGGTCTGCGCATCGCCGGTCAGGTGGAAATCACCGAGGCCGACGATACGCCGAACTGGCGTCGTGCGGAAATCCTGCGCGAACATTTGCAGACGCTCTATCCGGGTTTGCCACGCGACCTGGCACCCGAACACATCAAGATCTGGATGGGGCGCAGGCCCAGCACCCCGGATGCACTGCCCTGCATCGGCGTGGCAAGCGCGACCGCCGATATCATCCATGCCTATGGTCATGGGCATATCGGTCTGGTGGGATCCGCGCGCACCGGGCGTCTTGTTGCACAACTCGCCAGCGGCGCCACGCCCGAAATTCCGCTTAAACCCTTTAGTCCGCAGCGCTTTCGGTAGTGTAGTGTTCAACGCTTGAAGGCACATTTAAAATCGATGAATTTTGGGCCATGGCGGCACGAT
>JADZBO010000197.1 GCA_020851995.1 Burkholderiaceae bacterium | reverse complement strand
GGTCCCTATCTGCCGTGGGCGTCGATACTTGAAAGGAGTTGCCCCTAGTACGAGAGGACCGGGGTGAACGTACCTCTGGTGTACCAGTCGTTCCGCCAGGAGCGCAGCTGGGTAGCTATGTACGGACGGGATAACCGCTGAAAGCATCTAAGCGGGAAGCCTCCCTCGAGATAAGGTATCATCGAGTCGTGATAGACCATCACGTTGATAGGCCGGGTGTGGAAGTGCGGTAACGCATGAAGCTAACCGGTCCTAATAACTCTGTTCATGCTTGTGAATTCCACCATCAATGACAGCATTGCCACGGGATCTCACCGATAAGGTGAAAGCACGGGTTATCGCTTGTCATCGGTTGGACGATTGACCAGCTGGATCAAACATCTGAAAAAACAGCATCGATAAAACCCTTTGACTATACGCGCCGGCTCCATTGCTTGGTGACCATAGCGTCTGTGCCCCACCCGATCCCATCTCGAACTCGGCCGTGAAACCGGACTGCGCCAATGGTACTAACGCTCAAGCGTTGGAAGAGTAGGTCGTCGCCAGGCATTGAAGCCGGCGCGCATAGACAAAGCACAAAAAACCCATTCACATATCATCCATGTAAGATCCCCCACAAAGGGATCCCGACACGGATCATTAGCGCAGGCGCGCATACGCGCCCGCGTCAAACCCCGGCGCGGGGTGGAGCAGCCCGGTAGCTCGTCAGGCTCATAACCTGAAGGTCGCAGGTTCAAATCCTGCCCCCGCAACCACGCAAGACCAGAAACCCCGCCTTTGTGCGGGGTTTTTGCGTTTATGTGGTTTCAATGCATCAATGGTTGATATTGTGTAAGCGGAGCCCCGACCCCACCTTGCGTTGATGCTGCGCTACGGCGATTTGTACGCCTCCGATAGCAGCCGCATTGTCGAGGTGATGTATCCAGCTCATTGCGCGGGCATGGATGACATAAGCATTGATGTGTTTGCAGGCGCTCGTCGCCTGGACGTGGTGGAGACCGGCCGACGCAGGCGTTGGACCGATGAAGCGAAGCAACGGATCGTCGAGGAGGCGTTTCAGCGCGGCGTTCCCGTTTTGACTGTAGCGCGGCGCCATGATGTCGACCCATCCCAGATCTACGACTGGCGTAAACGGCTGTTTCCGTACCTTTCCAAAGGGGTTCCCGGATTTGCGCCGGTGGTTGTTACCCCCGATGTTTCGGCTTCGTCCTCGCGCGGTCAGATGGAAATTGTTTGCGGCAATGGCCGCCGGATCATCGTCGACCGCGACGTAGATGTCGCAGCGTTGCTTCGGGTTTTGGCGGGGCTTGAAGGATGATCCCCGTTCCGAGCGATGCGAAGATCTGGATAGCACTGGGTCATACAGATATGCGCCGCGGGATGCGTGGCTTAGCGCTCCAGGTTCAGGAAAGTCTGAAGCGTGATCCTCATCAAGGGGATCTGTACATTTTCCGGGGGCGCAGCGGATCGCTCGTGAAGATATTATGGCACGACGATTTCGGCATGTCATTATATGCAAAACGGCTCGAGAAAGGGCGTTTTGTTTGGCCCTCGGCGAAGGACGGCACGGTACCGATTTCGGCCTCGGCATTGGCCTGCCTGCTTGAGGGCATAGACTGGCGCAACCCGCAGAAAGCCTGGCGTCCGAGCAAGGTTGGGTAGCATTTTTCTGGCGATTTTGCTTCGGGTTCATGGCCGATTCTGCTAGGGATTTCGGCGATGGAGACGCTCTCGGCCCGCGATATTCAAGACCTGCGCGAGGCCGTTGTCCGCGCAGGTCTGCGCGCCAACGAGGCAGAGGCCAATGCCGCCCGCGTCCTAGCAATCAACGCTGATCTGATCGCCCGCAACGCCCATCTCGAACTGCAAAACGAGAAGATGCGACGCGCCCTGCACGGGCCATCATCGGAACGTTCGCGCCGCCTGATCGACCAGATGGAACTCGAGTTCGAAGAGCTTGAGGCCACTGCAACTGAAGACGAAATCGCCGCGCAGCAGGCGGCTGCAAAAACGACCACCGTCGAAGCCTTTACCCGCAAGCGTCAAACGCGCCGGGATTTTCCATCAGGGCTTCCCGTCGAGCGGGTCGTTATTCCCGCCGACAAGAACTGTCCTTGCTGCGGTTCAGACAACCTCAGCAAGCTTGGCGAGAGCGTCATTCGTGCGCTGGAGACGGTACCTGCCCAGCACAAGATCATCGAGACTGTCCGCGAACGCTTTTCCTGCAGATCGTGCCAGACCATCACGCAGCCGCCAGCGCCGTTTCACGTCACGCCGCGCGCCATGTTTGGCCCGCATTTCCTCGCATGCCTTGCGTTCAACAAATTCGGGCTTCACCAGCCACTCAATAGCCAGCGCGATCGCCTCGAGAGCCAGGGCATACCGCTCAGCCTGTCAACGCTTGCCGATCAGATCGGCGCGATCGCTGCCGCGGTGAAGCCAGTTTTTCTGCTGCTCGAAGCGCATACACTCGGTGCCGGGCGTCTCCACGGCGACGACACCACCGTGCCGCGCCTGGCAAAGTACAAAACCGATATCGCCCGGATGTGGACTTATGTCTGCGATGATGCGCCGTTTGCAGGAGGACGGGCACCGTCAGCGCTGTTCTATTATTCCAGGGACCGCAAGGGCGAGCACAGCCGGGAGCACCTTGTCGGCTACAGGGGCATCCTTCAGGCCGACAATTACGCCGGCTACAATGCGCTTTATGACCCCGGCCGGCCCGAGGGGGCAATCACACATGCCGCCTGCTGGTCCCATTCGAGAAGATACTTCTTCGAACTTGCCGATATTGCCACCCAGATGAAGCGAAAACCCGGCAAGCGTGTCGTCATATCACCGCTTGCGATCGAGGCTGTGCAACGCATCGACCGCATCTTCGCAATCGAGCGCGACATCAACGGCAACCCTGCCGCTGAACGGCTTGCTGTGCGTCAGACCTTGTCAGCCCCACTGGTCACGGAACTGGGCAACTGGATGCGTGAGCAGCGCGGGCTGCTCTCCTCGAAGGACGCAGTCGGCAAAAAGATGGATTACATGCTCAACGCATGGCCCGCTTTTACCGCATTCCTTGACGATGGCCGGATATGTCTCACGAACAATGCCGCCGAACGCGCCCTGCGAGCCATTGCCCGGGGAAGAAAAGCTTGGTTATTCGTCGGGTCTGACCGCGGCGGCGAGCGCGCTGCGATGATGTACACCCTCATCGCTACGTGCAGACTCAACGATGTCGATCCGCTCGTCTGGCTGACCGACGTGCTCACACGGATCGCTGACATATCCCAGAACCGCCTCCACGAATTATTGCCGTGGACCTGGAAACAGATGCGCGAGCAGATCGATACCGCTCAGGCGGCCTGATTTACCAGCAGCGAAAACCCGATCTCCCAGGAGTAAGGGTAGCGATACTCCTGGGAGATCTTACCTCAAAAAAATGCTTGATGCCTGCGGTCCACAACGGATGCGTACGGCGATTTGCGACGTCCTGATTTTGGGCGAGGCGCTACTCCTATGATAATCTCTGGTGATGATCCTGTGAGCAAGGGCGTGCAGCGGTTCGAGGTTTTCACCGGC
>JADZBO010000196.1 GCA_020851995.1 Burkholderiaceae bacterium | reverse complement strand
CCCGCTTAACCGCGCAGGCATCGGCGGCAGCGACGATTTCGGGATCAGCACGCAGCGCGGCGTTGGTTGGCAGGCCGAACACGTAATCGACGCCGGCCGCCTCGCAAAAGGCCATGACCTCGGGTCGCCCATAGTGCCCGTCGCCGCGGATGGTGATGTGCGTTTCGGGCCAGTGCCGACGCAGATGGGGTCAGTTCGGGCTCGGGGCGAAATGACACCCTAAGCGCGATTGGTGCGAATCACGCCGCGATTGCAAGTCGCACACCGAAGGCTTTCATCACCCGCAGCAGCGTGTCGAGTGTCGGATTGCCGTTGTCGCTGAACGCCTTGTAGAGGGCTTCCCGACTGATGCCGGTATCGCGAGCCAGCGCCGACATGCCGCGCGACCGGGCGATGGTGTTCAGCGCCCGAAGCAGTTCCTCAGGGGATCCATCCTCGAGATAGGTATCGAGATAAGCCGCGATGTCGGCGGGCGTATTGATCACCTCGGCGGCGTCCCAGGGCTTGGTATTGAGTGCCATCGTCAAATCTCCTTCGCCATGGCTTTCGCCCGCTCGATGTCTCGCTCCTGCGAACCTTTGTCGCCCCCGCACAACAGAATCACCACAACGTCACCACGCCGGGCGTAATAGACCCGGTATCCTGGTCCGAAGGGGAAGCGCAATTCGCTCACCCCGTCGCCGACCGGTTTGGTGTCGCCGAAGTTCCCCAGAGCAACACGATCGATCCGCTTGGAGATCCGGGCGCGCGCCTGCACATCCCGTAATGCCGTCAGCCAATCGAGGAACTCGGTGGTACTGCGGACTTCTAACATGCCAAGTTTAGTACACACATCGGCGCTCACTGTCAACTATGGATCACAACCATCCGCCGAGCGCTGGCGCCGAACGATTTCGGTGACGGTATTCTTGCTCAGGCCCAAATCGCGCGCAATCCAGCGGTAGCTGCGACCAGCCTCTACGGCGGCCATGACCTTTGGCGCCAACTTGTCCGACTTTGGCCGCTCCCCAAGCTGCCGGCCAAGTTTGCGTCCTCGGGAACGGGCAGCGGCGAGCCCGGATTTGACCCGCTCGCTCAGCAAATCCCGCTCAAACTGGGCAATGCCCGCCAGCAGGGTTGCCATCATCCGGCCATGCGGGGTGTCGAGCTCAAAAGTCATTCCACTCATCGCGACCACCGACACCTTCCATCCTGCTAGGCAATTGAGCGTGTCTAGAAGATCCTGGGTAGATCGGCCCCACCGACTGAGCTCGGTGACCAGGATCGAGTCAATCTTCCGAGCCTGCGCCAATTGCATCACCTGCTTGCGAGCCGCACGATTGGCTTTCGTCCCGGAGGCGGCTTCCATGAAGGTGGCAACAACGTCAAACCCACCCCGCTCGGCGAAACCGTTCAATTCGCCGAGCTGGCGCTCGCATGACTGATCAGAGGTTGAGACTCTGGCGTAGATGGCGGCACGCTGTCCCAATTGAACCCCTCCGAATTTCCGGCTTGCAAAGCCGCAGAAATGCTGGTGCGATTTTTGTCCAAAACAGACTAATGACCAAATGGGACAAATGCAATGACACGGCGCACCATTCTGACTGACCGTCAACGCGCCGCACTGTTCGACCTACCCACCGAAGAAGGGCTGCTCCTACGGCATTACATGCTCGCCGACGACGACCTCGCCACCATCAACGAACGTCGCCGCCCGGCGAACCGAATTGGGTTCGCGCTTCAGCTGTGCGCATTGCGCTTTCCCGGGCGGGCATTGAATCCCGGCGAGGTCATACCGCGGCCAGTGCTTGCGTTCATTGGCGCTCAACTCGGCATCCCTGCCGAGGCGCTGTTGACCTACGCATCGCGGCGTCAGACCCGTCAGCAGCACATGGATGCCCTGCGCCAGATTTACGGCTACAAAACCTTCACCGGACGCGGCGCCCGCGATTTCAGGGTTTGGCTGTTCAGGGAAGCGGAAGAGGCGCGGTCCAACGAGGATCTTGCACGGCGGTTCGTGGTGCGGTGCCGCGAGACCCAGACAATCCTGCCGGCGATCTCAACCATCGAGCGGATGTGCGCAGACGCACTGGTCGCTGCCGAACGGCGCATTGAGACCCGCATCGCCAGGCGGATTGATGGCGAACTCCGCAGCCGGATGACCGCGTTGCTGACGGAAACCATGCCCGGCAACATCAGCCGACTCGTATGGCTGCGCAAATTCGAGGTAGGCAACAATTCGGCAACGGCCAACCGGCTCTTGGATCGACTCGAATTCCTTCAGGGGCTGAAATTGCCCAACGCCATCCTGAAAGGCGTGCCTGTGCACCGCGTCACGCGGCTGAAGCGGCAAGGGGAGCGCTATTTCACCGACGGTCTGCGCGATATCGGCTCGGACCGGCGCATCGCCATCCTGGCCTGCTGTTGCGTCGAATGGGAAGCCGCCATCGCCGACGCCGTGGTCGAGACCCATGACCGGATTGTTGGCAAGACCTGGCGCGAGGCGAAGCAACTCCATGAGGCCCAAATCGGCGATGCCCGCTCGGCGGTGACCGACACGCTGCGGGGTTTCACCGCCATCGGCACCGCGATGATCGCCGCGCGCAATGACGGGGTTCTGATCGAGACGACGGTCAAGCATCTACCCGAATGGGGCCAGCTGGATCAGTTGGTGGCGATCGCAGCGCGGCTGAGCGCCACGATGGCTGACGAACCTCTGGCGCATGTCGGGACGGGCTATCACCGGTTCCGCCGATATGCGCCGCGCATGTTGCGCTGCCTCAGGATCGATTGCGCGCCGGTGGCGAGGCCATTGCTGGCGGCGGTGATGAAAATCAGGGATTTCAAAGCTCCAGATGCGGGCGATCCGGATTTCATGCGACCAAGCTCCAAATGGCGACGCCACCTCCGAGCTCAGGAGAAGAGTGACAATCGCTTTTGGGAAGTCTCGGTCCTCTTCCACCTACGGGACGGCTTCAGGTCTGGTGATCTGTGGCTGGCACAGTCCCGTCGCTACGGCGACTTGAAGCAGGTGTTGGTGCCAATGGCCGCCGCCCAGGAAGAAATGGCGCGGCTGACGATGCCGCTCGATCCGCACGCCTGGCTTGCCGATCGCAAGGCGCGATTAGCGGCAGGCCTGAAGCGCCTCGCCAGTTCCGCGCGCAACGGCACCATTCCGCATGGTAGTATCGAAAACGGCATGTTGCGGATCGACCGACTGACCGCCGCCGTGCCCGACGAGGCACACGAGTTGATCATGGATCTCTACCGCCGGATGCCATCAGCACGGATCACCGACATCCTGCTCGAGGTCGATGCGGCGACCGGGTTTACCGAAGCCTTCACTCACCTGCGCACCGGCGCGCCCTGTGAAGACAAGATCGGCCTTCTCAACGTGCTGCTAGCCGAAGGACTGAACCTTGGTCTGCGCAAGATGGCGGAAGCCTCGAACACCCACGATTACTGGCAGTTGTCGCGCATGGCGCGCTGGTTCGTGGAGAGCGAGGCCATGGACCAGGCGCTGGCAACGGTTGTGGCCGCCCAGGGCCAGTTGGACATGGCTCGCCATTGGGGATTGGGCACGACCGCTTCGAGCGACGGTCAGTTCTTCCCCGCCGCCCGCCAGGGGGAGGCGATGAACGCGATCAATGCCAAATACGGCTCCGACCCTGGCGCCAAGGGTTACACCCATGTGAACGACCACTATGCCCCCTTCGCCTCGCGGCTGATCCCGGTGACGGTCAGCGAGGCACCATTCATTCTCAGCGGCCTGTTGGCCAACGAGGCTGGCCAGAAGATTAGCGAGCAATACGCCGACACCGCAGGCTATACCGACCATGTCTTCGGCATGAGCGGCCTGCTCGATCGGCGTCTGGTGCTGCGCATCCGCGATCTGCCTTCGAAGCGGCTCTATGTGTTCGACCCTGCCGGCACACCGAGCGAATTGCGCAAGTTGGTGGGTGGCAAAATCCGCGAGGATGTCATCGTTGCCAACTGGCCGGACCTGTTCCGTACCATCGCCACCGTTAATGCCGGTAGGATCGAGCCCCACCAGATGCTGCGCAAGCTCGCCGCCAATCCGCGCCAGAGCAATCTTGCGGTCGCCCTGCGCGAGGTGGGCCGGGTCGAGCGGACGCTGTTCCTCATCGACTGGATCCTCGATGCCGACATGCAGCGCCGGGCCCAGATCGGACTCAACAAGGGCGAAGCCCACCATGCCCTGAAAAACGCGCTACGCATCGGACGGCAGGGCGAAATCCGCGACCGTACCAGCGAGGGTCAACACTTCCGGATCGCAGGGCTCAACCTCCTGGCGGCCATCATCATCTACTGGAACACCCTGCATCTCCACGATGCTGTCGAAGCGCGGCGGCGCGATGGCCTCGACGTTCCACCGGAGCTGCTCGCCCACATCTCGCCGCTGGGCTGGGCGCACATCCTGCTCACCGGCGAATATCGCTGGCCCAAGACGCAGGAACCCGGGTAGGATCAGGCCAGAGACGTGAAGCTGCCGGGAGTGCAACAGCGAAAATGCCTGCAAAGCCGCCCACTGAGAAGACGATCCGCGCTGTGCTGGCCAAGTACGCCTGTCCCGTTGGCTATCACGAGGTTCGATCGCGCTTCCTCGGCGCCATCGCCAGCCCTGATCCCAACGTACAGCCCATGCACGTGATCGCGACCCTCTGGGGTGGAGAACTACCCGAGTTCAACAGCGTCGAGGACGCCAATGAACTACTTGGCGCGCTGGTGATGGGCCTGTGGAATGAACTTTCGGCCCATCAAGACCCCAAGGTGCCGTTCAAGGCTGTCCATGTGCCGATCGAGCCGACCGCAGCCAACCTCGGCAATTTCGGTATGATCCGTGGCCAGGAGGTCGAAGGCTTTGTCGAAGGCCTGTTCAACGGAGCAGAGGAAGCAGGCCTTCCCGAGCGTGCCCACGAAGCCGTCACTCATCTCGGTGACATCCGGGCGATGATGTTTGGCGTCGCGGATCTGATCGAGCGCACCGCTGGCGAACCCGAAGATCGCACGCAGATCAAGGAAACCATCAAGCACCTGCGCGCCATGACGGAAATCATGGAAGGCGAAATCCACGCCGCCGTTCTGTCCTGCGCGCGCGCGCGAGCGCAGGCACAGGGCCTCCCCGGCCTTACCGCGCCGTGGCCGACCAGGCATTGAGTTCAGTGCTGGAAATGGATTCTGAGCAGAAACTGCGCGAAAAGCTGCGCAAAATTGAAGCTTTGTTCGCAGGCGCGGCTACTATCGGCGAGCAAGCGGCAGCAGGCGCCGCAGCCGAAAGGATACGGGCCCGCTTTACGGAAACCGGTGCCCGGGAAAAGGCCGAGGAATTCAAGTTCTCCGTCCCGGCCCCCTGGTCGCGCCAGCTCTTCACCGCGTTGTGCCGACGCTATGGGCTTCGACCATTCCGCTATACCCGGATGCACCGCCAGACTGTGATGGTTCGCGCACCGGCCAGCGTGGTCAACCGAGTGCTCTGGCCCGAATTCCAGGAACTGAGCGATGCATTGAGCGCACACTTGCTGGAGATCACGGACAAGATCATTCGAGAAGAGGTTTTTGCCACATCCGGCGAAGCCGACGAAATCCCCGAACCGGCGCGCTTAAAATGAAAATTGGCCTTGAGCGATCGCTTAGGGTGTCATTTCGCACTCAGCCGGAACTGACCCCTTGTCCGCCATTTCCAAGGCGCTGTCAGTCAGCCGTTCTTCAAGATCGAGCAGAAAGGCGACCAGTGTGGCGCGTCGCCGGGACGGGATATACCGCTCAATCATATAGGCAGGTGATGCACGGCCT
>JADZBO010000195.1 GCA_020851995.1 Burkholderiaceae bacterium | reverse complement strand
GTGGCGGTAAAAGTCTTCAAAGGTGCCATGACCAGCGATGGGCTGCCGCACAGCGAAATGGTTGCGTGGCTCGCAGCCGGAACCCATCCCGGTCTGATCGGCGCGCTCGGCCGCGTTGAGGGCCACCCGGACAACGCCGAGGCGCTGGTCATGCCGTTGGTCGATGCTTCCTTCACCGTACTGGCGGGCCCGCCAAGCATGCAGAGTTGCACCCGCGATGTGTACGATGCCGGCTTGCGCTTCGCGCCCGAGGCCGCGCTGCGCCTGGCGACAGACGTGGCGGGCGCCGCCGCCCAGTTGCATGCGCACGGCATTCTGCATGGGGACCTTTACGCCCACACTATTCTGCATAACCAGCGCGGTGATGCCTTTCTGGGGGATTTTGGCGCGGCGACCTTTTGCGCCCCGGACCAGGGACGCGGCAACCCGTTCGAATCGCTGGATGTCAGGGCTTTCGGGTGTCTGCTGGAGGAACTCGTCGAGCGGATTCAGCCGCAAGGCCATTCGGCGTCGATCCAGAACACGCTCGCGGCGCTCCGCGACGCCTGCCTGCAGGCCGATCCGCGGGCGCGGCCATCGTTCAAGGATCTTTGCGCGAGTCTCGCGAAAACCGGTTAGCCGGCCGGCGTGTCCGCGCCATCCCCGAGCGCGCGTTGCATCATCGCCGTATCGCGCCAGGCGCCGAATTTGAACCCGACGTTGCGTAGTGTGCCAGCCAGAAAAAAGCCGTTGGCGGCATGCACGGCCATCGAGGCGGCGTTGTTGTCTCCAATCACCGCAATCATCTGACGCCATCCGCCGACGGTGCAGCGCCTGATCACTTCCTTCAGAAGCGTGCCGCCAACACCCTGCCTGGCCGCGGCTTCATGGACATAGACCGAGTCTTCACACGTAAAGCGGTACGCTGGCCGGGCCCGGTAAAGCGTTGCGTAGGCATAGCCGAGCACGACGCCGCCGCGCTCGGCGACGATGTAGGGCAAGCCTTTGGACAGGACATCGGCACGGCGTCCGCGCATGTCCTCCACGGTGGGCGGTTCGATCTCGAACGACGCAGTTCCGTTCAGGACATGATGAGCGTAGATCGCCTGAATCGCGGGGACATCCGATTCGGCGCTGTCGCGCAAGGTGATTTCGAGCTTGGGCATGGTGTCAAACGCGTCGCGCGATCGTCTTCGAACCCCTAAGGGTAACGCAAAGACTTCAGAACCCGAACAGGCGTTCCGGGTTCTCGGTGAGGATCATTTTGCGAACCTTTTCATCATCTGTCCACCGTGCCAGCAGATTGAACAGTTCAACGGAACTGTTTTCGCCAAACGAAAGGTGGGGGTAGTCGCTTCCCCAGATCAGGCGATCGGGCGCTGCGTCGATCAGGGCGCGCGCCAGCGGATCCGAATCGGTGAAGTGCGGGACCTTGGACATCCGGTAGATTCCCGTCAGCTTCACGTACGCGTTGCGATCACCGTGGTTGACCAGGTCGAGCAGGGCCCGAAAACCCGGTGCGTTCACGCCGTCCTTTGCCAGATTCATTCCCATGTGTGCCATCGAGAATGGCAGCTTCAGCGACTTGAAGAGTGGCATCAGTTCGGTGGTCAGCCAGCCAGGCAGCAGAAAGTCGAGATGCCAGCCGAGCTCGGCGCAGCGCGCTGCGATCCGCCGGATGCGCGGGGTCATCTTTTGCGCCAATCCCGCTTCGAAGGGATGAATCGGGCTGTAGTTGATCCGCACACCGCGTACGCCGAGTGCGTCGAAGTCGGCGAGCAGGGCATCCGGTGCGTCTTCATCGATGTCGACGATGCCGCGGCAGCGCGCAACGCCGACTTCCCGCATCGCGTCGAGCATGCAACTGTTGTCACGGCCGTAGGCGCTCGGTTGTACGAAGACGTAGCGAGTGAGCCCCAGGTGGGCGGCCAGTTGCAGATAATCCTCAAGGGGTGCCATCGGGGGCGCGTAACGCAACTGGTCGGAACCGTAGGGATAGCGATCGGCGGGGCCGAAAACATGGAAATGCGCATCGCAGGCTTCGGCGGGTGCCTTGAAGGCGACCTTCTCGCTGGGATCAAAAGACACGGGGGATTCTCCGGTAGTGCAGTGAGGCTGAGTTCAGTGATGGGTTGAAATTGCTGCGAAGCTGCTGAGTGAGTGAGCGAGTATGTATGTATGTATGTGAGTAAGCGAGTAAGCGAGTAAGCGAGTAAGCGAGTAAGCGAGTAAGCGAGTAAGCGAGTAAGCGAGTAAGTGAGCGCGTGCGCGCTCGCTCGGGCTACTTCGGCATCGCGGCAATGAGCTCGCGCAGCGCAGCAGCATCCTTGCCCGCCGCGGCGGCGAGGTAGGTCGTGTCGCTGCCGGCAATCAGAAAGCGCGCTCCCAGCCCGATCAGCTGTGTTTGTAATTCGGCGTCGCCGCGGATGCCGCCGATACCGAGCGCAACGCCGTGCCGGGCGCAGGCCGCGGCAACGGTCTGGTAGGCCTCAAGCAGGGAGGGATGGCGCAATTGGCCGGGTATTCCCATTTCGGTGCACAAGTCGTTGGATCCGATCAGCAGCATGTCGACGCCGGGAGTCGCCGCGATCGCGTCGGCATTGGCAATGCCTTCTGGCGTTTCGAGCATGATGATGACCATCGTGTCGGCATTGCCCGATTCATTCACCTTGGCAAGCGGCATCGCCTTGTAGGCGGTGGCCGGGCCCGCGCCCATGACAGAGCGGTGACCGATCGGGGGGTACTTGGCTGCTGTGACGATGGCCCGCGCCTGATCCGGCGTATTGACATGGGGCAGGATCACGCCCTGTGCGCCGCCGTCCAGCGCGCGCGAAATATCCTGTGCCTGATGGCCGGGGACGCGCACCAGAGGCGTCACGCCGTAGGTGACCGCCGTGATGCAGATGGCCGATGCGGTCTCAAAGCCGATCGGGCTGTGCTCCATGTCCACATACAGGCAATCGAATCCGGCGGCACCAACCAGCGGCCCGATATCGACGGTACGCGCCTGGCGCAGACCCATGCACAATGAAACCTCGCCAGCGGCGAGGCGTTTCTTGAGGTTGTTTTCCATGATGATCTCTGAGTGCGCGGGGTGACTATTCGGCTTTGACCCTGGCGCGCGAAATAATGTCGGCCCAGCGGGCTTGCTCGTCGGACACGATGCGGGCGAAGGCTTCGGGGGTCGAGGCGGCGGGTCGGACACCGGCGGCCGCGAACACTTCCCGTACGCGAGGCGCCGCCACCGCTTTGGCAATGGCCTGTTGCAAGCGATCGATGATCGCCGGCGGCGTGCCTGCGGGGGCGAACATTCCGAACCAGTACAGCATGCGGTAATCCTTGAATCCCGCCTCGGCGAAGGTGGGAATGTCCGGGAATGCGGCCAGGCGCGCGTCGCCGGAAATAGCCAGGCCCTTGAGCCGGCGATCCCTGATCTGTGCGGAAGTCGAGCCAATGCTGCCAATGGCCAGATCAACGCGACCCGCCGAGACGTCGACAATCGCTGCGGCAATTCCCTTGAACGGGACGTGTGTCATCTCAAGGTTGTTCTGAAGCAGGAAGGCCAGCATGGCGAGGTGCGCCGAGGAGCCCTGTCCGCCGGAACCGTAGGTCATGGCGCCGGGAGCCTTGCGAATCGCGTCGACGGCTTCCCCCAGCGTGCTTGCCGGGAGATTGGGCCGTGCCACCAGCATGGCCGGCGCATCGGCAAGAAGCGAGACGGCGCTGAGGTCCTTTGAGGCCGAGTACGGCAGCTTTTCGTACAGCGCGGCGGCGACGGCGAACGAGTTGTCGGTGACCAGAAACGTATAGCCGTCGGGCGCTGCCTTGGCCACGATGTCGGTGCCCAGGGTGCTGCCGGCACCGCCCTTGTTTTCCACGATCACGGGTTGTCCGAGCAATTCGCCGAGCTCGTTGCCAACAGTGCGGGCGGCTGTGTCGGTGAACGAGCCGGCGGCAAAGGGCACCACGACGCGAATCGGTTTGACTGGCCACTTCGGGTCTGCGGGCGCGCTCGTCTGGGCAAGCGCAAGGTGGCAGAGCAGTGCGCCGGCGCATAACAGCGTGGCGCGGAGTGTCATGCGGATCAAGGTTGTCTCCGGCGGAATCTCAGGGCGCGTATTTTGGACTTTGTTGATTAGTTTGTCCATATATATGAGAATTGTTGATCGATTCTTGGCGTGTCGAGGCGACGAGTTGTCCTACCTCGGTTTCCGAAAGCTGTTCCAATACTAAAAAACAACGGAATTCATCACGATGAGTAGTCTTGAAAGAATGCTCGGTCTGCTCGACGTGTTCACGACAGAGCAGCCGATCTGGTCGTCAGAGGATCTGATCCGGCATCTGGGTTCGCCGGCTTCCACCTGCTATCGCTATCTCAAGGTGCTCCACACGTCGGGGTATCTGGCGCGTGTCGCCAATGGATCGTATGTGCTTGGTCCGCGGATCATGGAGCTTGACCGGGTCTCGCGGGAAACGGATCCGGTCTATATCGCGGGCTCACCGATTGCGCAGCGGCTGACGCACGATACGGGTCAGAGTTCGTTGCTGTGCATTCTGTTCAGCGATTCGGTCATGTGTGTGCAGCAGGCGCCGGGACGGGATGTGCCGACGCGGCTGTTCAGCCGGGGTCAACGCCGGCCGCTGGTCGCGGGTGCGTCGGCGAAGGCGATTCTTGCGCATTTGCCGATGCATCAGTTGCGGATTCTCTATGCCCGTCACGCGGAGGCGATCGCGCAGGTGGGGCTCGGGCGCGACTGGGAGGGTTTCAAGCTGGCGCTCAAGCAAATCCGGCAGGCGGGCTATTCGATGACGGTGGGTGACTACAACGCGGGGATCGTTTCGATTGGGGCGCCGTTGTTTAACCGCGAGGGGGAGGTGCTGGGGAGTCTGGCGCTGGCGGCGTCGACGTCGATGATCAAGGCGGAGGATTTCCGGGATTTTGCGCCGTTGGTGGTGGAGGCGGCGCGGCAGGTGAGTCAGCAGATTGGGTCGAATGAGGATGTGGTGGCGTTGCCGGCGCGGGCGTTGGGGTGAGCGGTTTTTTGCTGTGTGGAGTTGGCTTCGGGGTCACGGCGCGGGGGCCGCACAGTGCCCGTGCCAGCCGGGCCGGCGGGCGGGCGTTGCCCGCTTCCCTCGTCAATTGCCAGTCGGCGCGTCTGTGCAACAACTCGGCGCTGTCGCGCCTCAAACAGGTTGCACAGACAACTGCGCCGCCTTTGGCAATTGTCTCGGCCGCCTCTACGGCTGGCACGGGCACTGTGCGGCCCCCGCGCCGTGACCCCGAAGCCAACGGCGCGGGATTGTGGCGCTCATGATGCTGGCGCTGCTGAATTGCGGTTGTGGTGTTAGTGATTCGGTTTGGCGATGTCCGCTGCGCTGGCCATTTCCATGGCGCGTTGGGCGGTGACCTGGATGGATGACAGCACGGGCTTGCCCCAGGACTGTGTGAGCGGGCCGACGACGTTCAGGGTGGGGAGTTGCGAGCAGGCGATGAACATGGCGTCGGAGTCGTCTTTGCACAGGGTGGGCGCGCGCGTTGCGACCTGCTGCTCGGTGATGTTGCCAAGTGCTGCGACGTCGGCGGCGTAGAAACTGTCAAAGTGTG
>JADZBO010000194.1 GCA_020851995.1 Burkholderiaceae bacterium | reverse complement strand
GACGCCTTGACCTCGTCGAACGACTGGCCGACTCCGGACGACCCGGACTGCTCTGACTGCCCGGGCGGCTCGCGATGCACGGACAGTAACGACTGTGCCAACGCGGTTGAACCCGGAAACAGAAGGCAACAACCAAACGCCACACCGATGGCGCGCGTCGACCACCTCAGCAGCGGTTGGCGCCGAGGTCTCATTGCACACGCATCGACGGATTAGGCGTCTCGCCAAAGATCTCGGGGGCGTACATGGCCTCCACCCTGGACGGCGGCAGCGCAAAGGTGCCCGCGTTGTTCAGGCGCATCGTGTACTGCACCTTGACCACACCGCTGGGAACATAGGCGTAATAGGCAGTAAACGCTTCAAAACTGCGCGCCTGATACGCGGGCCAGGCCGCGCCCAGGTCACGCTCGCCTTGCGCGGCGATCGCCGAATCACGGCCCAGACCACCACCCAGGATCGTGGCGCCCGCGGGAACCGGGTCCGTGACCACCACCCAGGTCATGTCCGCCGACGCGTTCACCTCGAGCGTCACACGCAGGATATCGCCGCGACTGTAGACACCCGCGGCCAGACTCTTGTCTGCCTGCTGCACAGGTTCGATCGTGCGGCGGATCTGGTAACCCGAGAATCGCGGAGCCTCAAGCGGCACGGCGGCCATCGATTGCACGGTCAGCCAGGGTTTGCCCGCCCCCTGGTGCGTGACGGAAAGTGGTTCGGCTCCGGCGGTCGTCGGCCAGGAAAGCCATAAAACGTGATCACCCGCGGCCGACAGGTTCGTCGTCGCCTGGGTCGCACCCAGCGCGGCAACTGTCGATCCGCTGACCGGCACCGCCTCTGTGGCCGCCGCGAACGCCCGGATCGCCAGGCTGCCCCACACATTTGCCGTCGTTGTCGACCAGGCGCCCCGCTGCTGGCGACCCAGCAATCCCGTCGCCAGGCCCGCGAGATCGTCACGCCATTTCGGATCAGCCATCACGGTCAGGAGTATGCGCGCCGCGTTGACGTCGCCGTTTTGCATCAGCCACCACCATTGATCGTCGCGCTCGTTATTGAACATGACGCGCGATCCCTGGTAGATCAGCCGCTCACGCAGGATCTGGGTCGCCTGGGCAATCCGCCTGTCGCGCTGGCTGATCGCCGGCACCCGCTTCAGGATACTGAGCCAGTCGATCACCGTGTGCGTCGGCCAGCGCTTCGGATCGATCACGAGCGAATCCAGCATCACCGGCACCGCCTTGCCGTAGCGTGAAAGCGCTTCGATTGCCGCGAGCTTGCGGGCTTCGAGATCCGGACGCGGACTCCAGAACGAACGCTCGATCCGCCCTTCGACAAAAGCGGCCAGCCCCGCCAGCATCTGTTGCGCCAGCGGCGCGCTGAGCGCGAAGCGCGGGTCGGACTGTTGCGCCGCGTGCGCCGCTGACAGAAGGTAAGCCGTCAGCGCGTCGCTGCCCTGATTGCCATCCCCCGCACGCACCGGGAAGTAATTGGCCAGGCCATCCGCATCAAGGTACCCGGGCATCTGCTGCTGCACGTGCTCCCATTGCCCGGCGTCCTGCAATCCGAGCGCCTTGCTGGCGCTTTGCTCCAGGCAGGTAAACGGATAGCTGGCAAGCCAGGTGCGCACGCCTGGCAACCCTTGCGCAAGGCTCGCTTCGAGCGAGAGCTTCAACCCGCCCTTGCCGGGAAGTGCACCCGCAGGCATTTGCACGGGCAGCTTCAGGGGCTCTGCAAGTTGCACCAACGTGGCCTGCTGCACGGTCACCGGCACGACCGGCACCAGCCGCTGCGTCACGTTGATCGCATCCTGCGCGCCGCGCGCCTCGTCCTTCGCGCCGACCTCCCAGACGATGGTCTGAGCGGAGCCAGATGCAGCTGCGGCCTGCATGGCGCCGGCTTGCTGAGCTGCGGTGTTCGCAGCGCCAGTTTGCTTCGCTGTGGCTGTTGCGGATTCTGCCTGCACAGGGCCAGTCTGCGCGGGCGCGATCACCTCCCAGCTCACCAGTCGCGACTCGTTCGCCGGGATCGCCACCGACTGCGGTGCAAGACCGACGCCGCCGCTGCGCGCCGTCACTTTCAGGTTCATCGCGGCCGCGGTCGTATTGCGCAGCGTGAACTGCGCAGTGTAGCGATCCCGCTCCCGCACCAGCGGCGGCAAGCCGCTGATGATTTGCACGTCCTGGGTGGACCGGATGCTCGTCGCACCGGTGCCAAAGAGCCCCGTTGACATATCCGCCACCGCGACAATCTCGAAGGTTGTCAGCGCGTCGTTCAGCGGCACCGTCACCTGCGCACGACCCTGATCGTCAAGCGCGATCCGTCCGTTCCAGAGGAGCAGCGTGTCGAACAGCTCGCGGGCTGTGCCGCCCCCGCCGCCGCCGCCCGCGGGCACGGCTTTGCGCCCGTAGTGCCGGCGTCCGACGATCTCCATCTGCGCGGTGGAGGTCGCGACACCCCAGGCGCGTTGCCCGAGCATCGCCTCCAGCAGATTCCAGCTTCTGTTGGGCATCAATTCAAGCAACGCCTTGTCGACCGCGGCGAGTGCGATCTCTGCGCGCGCAGCCGGCTGCCCGTCAGGCTGTGTCACCGTGACCGTCACCTGGGCCTTGCTGCGCACCGGATAGGCGGTCTTGTCTGCCTCGACCTTGACGTTGAGTCGATGCGCGGCATCTCCCACGCGCAGGGCCGCCATGCCGAAACGGAAGGTCGGCTTGCTCAGGTCGACCAACGCCGTCGGCGCGGGGCCCTGCCGGTTGTCAGGGCTGGTGAACGCGGACCACCACCGGCCCGGCGATCGATAACCCCACGTGAAGAAACTGTACCAGGGCACCACCTGCAACCTCCCACGCAACGCCAGCACGCTGACGTACACGTTAGGGCCCCAGTTCGGCTGAACCTTCAGGCTGAGCGTCGGATCCTGACCGTTCAAGCGGACGACCTGCGTCTCGAGTATGCCTTCGCGCTCGATCGCGACCAGCGCGGTTGCCTCGCGAAACGGCATCCGTACCTGCAGTTTCGCCACCTCACCCGGCTGGTAGGTTTTCCTTTCCGCCAGCACATCCATGCGGTCGCTGTCCGCGCCGCCGAACCACATCTCGCCCTGCCGCGTGACAAACACCGAGGTCGCCGCCTGACTCCGGTGGCCCGACGCGTCGGTCGCAGTCACGATCAACTCGACCTCTCCCGCCTGCGCCAGCGCAGCCTCGCACGAGAATATCCCCTGTGCGTCGCTCTTGCCGCTGCACACGCTGCCCAGGTTCGTGGACACCGTGCGGTTCTCGTAACTGTAGAACCCGCCAACCATGCGCTTGCGCGTCGATTCGATCCGGTGGGCGACCGCGCTGACCGCAAGCGCAACGCCTGCGCGGGGTTGACCATCGGGATCCAGCGCCAGTGCCTGAACATTCAATTTCTGACCCACTGAAACCCAGTTTTCGGTCCGGATGCCAGCGATCACATTTGCTGGCCATAGGGTTTGCGTGCTGCGCAGAGTCTGGATCTCGCCGTTCGGATCCGGATAGGTTGCCTCCAGCAGCAGCTCCCGTGGCGTGTCAGAGACCGGAATCTGCCCGATGGTCAGCTTGCCACCGCCCAGTCTGTCGAGTGTCAGCGGCAAGCGGCTTGCCACCACTTGCTGGGTCTGATCATCCGCCCCGTCCTGTCCGCCATCGGCGCTAGCCGCCCGATCCCGCTGGGGGCCGGAAAACACGAAACCCTCGCCCGCGGGAAACGCAATCTGGCGATCGCGCACAACCGCCGAAACCTGCACCGGCAAGCCGGCGGCGGGCCCGCCCGCCACGAACTGCACCTGCACATCCACCGGCAGCGAGGCTGCACGCACCAAAGGACCCGGATCCGCCGGCCGGATCTGGCCGCTCAGGATTGGCAGTCGAAATTCCTCGGCCCGGAACGTGCCGGTTTCGGCGAGTTCGCCCCTGTCATCGGAAAGCGCGATTTGATACTGCCCCAGCTTGGCGGCAGCAGGAAGCGTGAAGAGGCTTTCGGACGACTGGCCGCCGGTCGCGGTTTCATACCAGGCCAGATCGGACTCAAACTTCTGGCCGCTGCCGACGTGGGTGATCACCAGTCGGGTCGGCGGACGATCGACATGACCGAAACCGCGACTCGTCTGCGCCCTGAGAATGTGCTTCATCGCGAGGGTTTCGCCGGCACGCAGCAGCGGGCGATCGAGCACACTGTGAGCACGAATATCCGACGCTGCGGCCCGACTGGTCGGCACATTGAAACGCCAGGGCTCGATACCACGATCCCAATCGGTCCACGTGAAGGCAATATCCTCGATGGTCCCGGTGCCGGACTCGGTTTTTGACTGTCGGGCACGCGCGCTCACAAAATAGGCCTGGCTGTAGCCTTCGTCACCCGTGCAGGTCGGAGCCTGCGGTGAAATCCCCTTGAAGTTCGCGATACCGCTCGCATCGGTGATGCCCTGCGCCACCGGGCGCCCCTGGCAATCCGACACCCGAACCATTGCACCCGCCACCGGTTGCCCCTGATCCAGCGTGGTGACCCAGGCGACCGAGTTTTCACGACCTAGCTTGAAGTGCACGCCCAGATTCGTCACCAGCACCGATGTGCGTACAAACATCCGGCGTTGCGTGCCGTAGCGTTCATCAAGCAACGCCTGGCCCAACTGGCCTGAGGCCAGCTCGACCACGTGAAAACCCGCCGACAAGGGCACGCCGATCACTTCAAATGGCCTCAGGTCACCCTCGACCTTTGCAGGCAGCTCGATCTGCGATGCCGCAGGCAACCCCGACAACAGCGAAAGGGCACGGGTTTCTACAAAGTTTTCCGACCCCTGAACGTCAGGAGGCAGCGGCCCCTTGACATCCTGTCGCGCGCGGGATCGCTCGATCAGAAAATTGTTGTACTGCCTGACTTTGCGATACCAGGCGATGATCTCCGGGTCCGAATCCGGCCTCAGGGTGTCGAGCTGACCGCGGGCCACTGGCACCTGCATATTGCGCACATCGAGCTGCGGCTCGAGATTACGCAGGGTCAGTGGCAGGACACCCACGCCCTGCGGTTCGGCAAGCCGTTCGATCACGCCAAAAGGCGCCGCCGCGAACTTGGCCAGAACCGGCATGGCGCCTGTGCGAACCGACAACGGAAAATTTCCGGCGTTGCTCAGCGGCCGATCCGAATCGTCGCGCAGTCCTGCCGGGATATTGATGGCGAACGCCGCCTTTTCATCGAACGGGGGCGCAAAGCTGACCGCCGTTGCCGTCGTCTGATTTTGCTGATCATCGAAGTCCTGCTCAATAACCGCTGGGTAACCCTTCGATTCGGACTTCAGGCTGATCCCCTGAAGCAGCGCAACCGGAACCGGCGCGCTGAACGCCAACCGAATCGGCAAAATGGGGATGCAACCGCTACGCGCGTTTTCGCGCTGGCAGCGCAGTTCTGCGGTAAACGGTGCGCGCACCTGAAAATCAAGGCGCCGGTCCGTTGTCGTGCGCAACGCCCCCGACTGAGGCCCTGCGCTTGCGACCCCCGCACCGTAGACCAGTTGCACTTTGGCCGCCGCAGGCAACGCCCGATTGCAGGCAAGCGTCACGACACGCAACGGGTCGGCGGAAGCTTCCTTTTCCAGTCCGTTCAGCTTGATGACCGCAGCGCGATCGCGGCCTTCGATCAGGCGAACAGGGACTCGCTCGCCAAGACCCTCCACGGCGCACCAGACCCGGGAGCGAACGCTTTGCGGAGACGCCGGCCCGCTCAGGCTCAGGACGAAGATCTGGTCCTCGGCAATCGATGCGCCATCATCCGGCTGAACGCTGACGATCGCCGGCGCACCCGTGTTGAACGCATAGTGCGCTTCGCCTTTAAGACCGCCGTCCAGAAACCCCGAAGCCCCGGAACGCAAACGCACGTTACACACAACCCCTGCGGGGAGTTCCTGCGCGAAATCGTAAACCCAGGTGCGCGAATTGAGCCAGTGGCCTGCTCCCTGGATGGGTTGGAGCATCGCGCAGGACACATCGACGGGGTCTGCGGCCCGACCATCCCCAAAGGCGACGGCCGGCTGATCAAATTTGATGACGATCTGGCGCACCTGCGTCGCTTCGCCCTGAGGCGAGAAACTGGAAACCGTGGCGGCGGATCCGTCGAACACAACGCTGCAGAGGGCGACGAAAATCGCCAGAATCTTGTTTTTCATTTCGCGTCGGCGCCAGGAGGGTCGGTATGCAGGAAGGAATGCGTTCGCTGATGTCGAAAGCATAATCCCCGCTGCACGGTAATTGCAGGAGAATTTTGATCAATCTCGCAGTAATTTCCGACATTCAAGACGGTGATGCTGTCAAGTGGATTCCGTGCTCAGGACGGCGAGTCGGTCAATTAAACCCAGTGATCGCATCACCGGATTACCGGATTGCCGGATTACCGGATTACCGGATTACCCAATGATCACATCACCGGATTACCCAATAATCGCATCACCGGATTACCCAATAATCGCATCACCGGATTCGCCACCATGTTCAACGTGGCCACTTCACGTTTCCTAAGCGGCCACTTAAGTGGCAACTTAACGTTTCGTCTCTGAATATCGTTTAATGTTCAGCATTAAGAGAATTTGCCCGCCAGGCGTTGTCTTGCCTGGTTAAAGACAGCTACAGGGGACATGCCTCCCCCCCCGGTTATCCTTCTGCGGCCATCACGCCGACAGCAATCCATCAGTCAGGTCCTGCAATGAACCAACCCCTTCCACTGCGCGGCCTCCGCGTCATCGAGTATTCCCACATGGTGATGGGGCCGTCGTGCGGCCTCATCTTTGCTGACCTGGGTGCCGAAGTCATCAAGGTTGAGCCCGCGCCTCACGGCGATAACGGACGTCGCCTGAAAGGCGCCGGCGCCGGCTTCTTTGTCGGATTCAATCGCAACAAGAAGAGCTTCATGGTCGACCTGAACTCCACTCAGGGACTGGAAGCCGTCCGCAAGCTCGTGACGACCGCCGACGTATTCCTGGAAAATTTCCGGCCGGGCGCACTGACGGCCAAGGGTCTTGATTATGAATCGCTGGCCCGGCTCAATCCCCGACTCGTCTATTGCTCCCTCAAGGGGTTTCTTTCCGGGCCTTACGAAAACCGCACTGCCCTGGACGAGGTTGCGCAGATGATGACGGGGCTCGCCTACATGACAGGTCCGCCGGGACGTCCGTTGCGCGCGGGCGCGCCCGTCAACGACATGATGGGCGGCTTGTTTGGCGCGCTGGCGGTTCTCGCTGCACTGCGCGAGCGCGACCTGACAGGCAAGGGGGAGCATGTACAGAGCGGCCTGTTCGAAAACTCCGCCTATCTTGTCAGCACCCATATGCTGCAGCATGCCGTTTCGGGCGTCGCACCGCCACCCATGCCGGCCGGCAATCGGGCCTGGGGTGTCTATGACGTGTTTGAATCCAGCGATGGCATTGCCATTTTCATCGGCGTGGTCACGGACCGGCAGTGGGAAATTTTCACTGACCGGCTCCACGAACCGGCGTTACGTGATCCGGTCTACGCCACCAATAATGACCGGGTCCAGGCTCGCCCGACGCTGATTCCGCTCGTCGCCAGCCTCGTCAGGCAGTTTTCGATCGTCGAGTTGGAGCAGCTATGCGAATCGGCAGGGTTGCCCTTCGGACGCGTGAACACGCCCTCGGATCTGTTCGACGATCCGCATCTGAATGCCGGTGGAATGGTTTCGCTGCCGCTCCCCGACGGAAATACGGTCAAGGCGCCTGGCTTGCCGATCCAGTTTGGCGCACTGCGCCCGGGACTGCGCAGCGGGCCACCCGCACCAGGCGCACATAATCAGGAGATCCTGCGCGAACTCGGCCTGGCGCCGGATTCATCTGACGCCTGAGCGATCACACTTCGTTGGGCTTCTCGTAGTGATCACTCTTCGTCGGGGTCCTCGTATCCCGTCGGTAGACGGTGCGCAATACCCTTGTGGCAATCGATACAGGGCTTGCCGTCGGCCCTGGCATTCGTGCCAAAATCGTGCACCCCATGCGCGTGACCGTAAACGGTACGGGCAGCGAAATTCAATTTACACTCAGGCTCCGGAAATTCGAACATGACACCACTGCCCAGCGACGTCCTTCCCAAAGGTATCCGATCCCGGTTGATTCGTGACGTCAATGGCATCACGATGCACATCCTCGAAGCGGGTTTTGAAACTCCCGGGCGCCAGGCGGTTCTGATGATCCACGGGTTTCCGGAGTTGGCTTACAGCTGGCGCAAAGTGATGTTGCCGCTGGCCGCGGCCGGCTACCACGTGATTGCGCCGGACGTCAGAGGGTACGGCCGCAGCGACTGCACCGATGTCAAGTATGGCGATGACTTGCGGCCCTTTGGAGCGCTGAACAAAATCCACGATATGTTCGCACTCATTTGCGCGCTTGGTTACCGGTCGGTCGCTGCGGTGATCGGTCACGATCAGGGCTCGCCCACTGCGGGATGGTGCGCGATGGCCCGACCCGATGTCTTTCGTTCCGTCGTCATGATGAGTTCACCCTTGCGCGGGGGTGTCGACTCCCTGCCCTTCAATACCGCCAGCGTGCCCCCGGCGCCTGCGCAGCCGAACCGTATCCATGAAGATCTGGCGCGTCTCACGCCGCCCAGAAAGTACTACATGAAGTACTACACCACGGAGCCCGCCAACGAAAACATGTGGCACGCCAAACAGGGGCTGCATGATTTTCTGCGCGCTTACTACCATATGAAGAGCGCGGATTGGGCTCCCAATCAGCCCTTCCCCCTGAAAGCGCTCACCGCCAGCGAGTGGGAAAAGCTGCCCCGTTATTACGTGATGGATCTTGATCAGGGCATGGCTGAATCGGTTGCCCCGGAAATGCCGTCCGCGCAGCAAATTGCCGACTGCCAGTGGCTCCCCGACAGCGAACTCCGTGTCTATAGCGACGAATATGGACGCAACGGATTTCAAGGCGGCCTGCAAGGATATCGGAGCAATCCGGATGAGCCTGACCTGGCAATCTTTGCCGGGCGGACGATCGATGTGCCATCCATGTTCATTGGCGGCAAGCACGACTGGGGCGTCTATCAAACCCCCGGCCTGCTGGAGCGCCTGGAGAGCCGTCTCACCACCAGATACCAGGGGACGGTGTTGGTCGAAGGTGCGGGCCACTGGGTTCAGCAGGAGCAGCCGGAAATCGTCAGCGGCCTGTTTCTCGAATTTCTGAAGCGCAACAGCGGCACCTGATCAACGCAATCGAACCGGCCATTCGCCAGATTGGTTTCCGAACCGAAAATGCGTTTGCCGCCAAATTCGTCAAAGGCGGCAAGCAGTGCGCACTGCCCTTCGCAATCTGGCACAAAGGAGAACCGCATGACCATTTCGCACACCTATCCTTACCCACCGGGTGGCCCCACCGTGATCGACCGACTGCTTCAGGGATCCTTCGATTTGCACCACCATGGATTTCCGGAAATCAGCTTCGACTGCAAGACCCGGATGGAGGACGTCGACGAGTATTCCATCGCGCGCGGTGCCGGGATGACCGGGCTTGTTTTGAAATCCCACATGTTTCCAACTGTTGGTCGCGCCTATCACCTGCGCAACCTGGTGCCCGGGATCGAGATCTATCCGAGCATCACGTTGAACCATGCGGTCGGCGGAATGAATCCGATTGCAGTGGAATCTGCGGCCAGACAGGGTGCAAAATTGCTGTTCATGCCGACCTGGAGTGCCGAAAACGATATTGAACGCGGCGGCATGAGCAAGCATCTGCGCCACTTTATAGACCGGGCCGAAGCCAAGCTCAAGCCCGGCAAGGGAATTCGTCTGACCGGCTCGAACGGCAAGCTCACGGCGGAATGCCGGGAGTGCCTCGACGTTGCCCGGGAATTCGGCATGGTCGTGTGCAGTGGCCACGTATCTCCCGCCGAATCCATCGCGCTCGCGGATGAAGCAAAGGATTTCGGCATCAACGAAATCATTTTCTCCCATCCGGACAGCAATTCCGTCGGCGCTGATCGGCAACATATTCGCGATATGTGCCAGCTGGGAGCAGTGTGCGAGTTCTGCGCGCTCGGTTGTCTGCCCGCATTTCAGCGGATCAACACCAAGGACTTTATCGACATTCTCGGGGATATCGGCAGCGACAAGATTCTGCTCACCACGGATTACTTCTTTGAATGGGCACCGCCGGCATCCGAAACCATGCGGATGATGATCGGTACGTATCTGCAGCTCGGCATGTCGGAGGCCGATGTCAGGAAAATGGTCCGAACCAATCCGGCCAGGCTACTGGGGCTTTCCGAAGACGATCTCGACAGGCTGTCCCGCTCGCAGGCCGCGCTGGCGTCGGGCGATGGCCGGGACGCCCTTCAGTAGTCGGAGGCCTTTCTGTGGTCCGCAGCGTAGTGGGTCTCGCGTCCGCCGCGTATTGGGTATCGCAATTGCGGAATTGTCCGTTAAAACGGGATCGGCGCGCTGAATCTGCCCCGCAAATCCGCGGGCTGCAAGCGCAATAAGCCGGGAAGCCCCATATCGACGGGGTTTCCGGTCTGACACGATACAATCACGCGATGAATACCCTGAATCGCCCACCCCTGTCGTCCGAGCGCAGTCTTTGAAAACCCCAAAAAGACTCCTTCCCTTATTGGAAGAAGGATTAATCGACGAAGTGCTCAGCCAGTTGATGAGCGGCAAAGAAGCCACCGTCTATATCGTGCGTAGCGGTGCAGAGATTCGCTGCGCGAAGGTCTATAAGGACGTCAAGCAACGCAGCTTCCGGCAGGCCGCAACCTATCTCGAAGGTCGCAAAGTCCAGAACAGCCGCCAGCAGCGCGCCATGGCAAAGGGCAGTCGCTACGGCCGTGAGGTTCAGGAAAAACTCTGGCAAACGGCCGAAGTGGACGCCTTGTTCCGGCTTGCGAATGCCGGCGTGCGGGTCCCCAGGCCCTTCATCTGCACCGACGGCGTCTTGCTGATGGAACTCGTCACCGACGGCCACGGCAATGCCGCGCCCCGCCTCAATGACGTCGAGATGACCGAGTCTCTGGCGCTTGAGCTGCACCAAGCGCTGCTTAACGAAGTCGTCCGGATCCTGTGTGAAGGCATGGTCCACGGCGACCTGTCCGAATACAACATCCTGCTGGCGGCGGACGGGCCGGTGATCATCGACCTGCCGCAGGCCGTCAACGCCGCGGGCAATAATGAAGCGCCGGTCATGCTGAAGCGGGATGTTGACAATCTGGCGACCTACTTCGGCCAGTTTGCACCGGAACTCATCGGTACCCAGTATGGCAAGGAAATCTGGCAGCTTTACGAATCGGGTGAATTAAAGCCCGGCGTGGCGTTGACGGGCCGCGTGGCCGCCGACACCCGGGCAGTCGATATGGATGCGCTGATGCAGGAACTTGAGGACACACGACTCGAGCAGGAAGAAAAGCTGAGAAGGGAAGCCAGTCAACACTAAGCCGGCAAAGCGTCCGGCAGGATGATGACGCCCGATATTATGTTTACGTCCGCAAGGACGATACCGTCCGATTCACAGGCCACCTCCGGTCGCAGCCAGGTCAACGGATCGCATTTTAAGTCGCAGTCATTATTTCGCTGAAGTCTCATGAATATCGTGAATATCGTGAAGAATCTCTTGTCCACTCGTCTTCTGAATAAGGAAATGCGCAAATTGCCGGCGGTTTGGCGGACCGGCATTCTGGCTTTCCTGCTTTCCGTTCTGCAATCCCCCGCGTGCCTCGCTGAATTAGCAGTGCAACCAGCTTCGGCGCAGGTCGGGCAGGACGCGAAGGCGCTGCCCATGGCCGAATCAACCCCGCGATCGGGTTCGGTTCAGCCCGGCCAGGACACAAAAGCGCAGCCGGCGGCAGTCCAGGCGCCGCGAAACGAAAAAACCGTGGTCACCCTGCTTTCTGGCCAAGTGCCTGCCACGGGCCTGCCAGAGTCGCTTGCCGACAATCCACAGTGGCCAAATTTCGTGAAGACGATCTCGGCGAGCTGGGACAAATACGTCAGGAATATCAGTGAACCGATGATGCGTTGGGCGCAAATTGAAGTCCCGCAACACAACAAGACCGTGTTTTATCCGTTCTCCGGCCCTGATTTCGCAACGGTTTATCAGATGTTTCCGCAGGCCCAGCGCTATGTCATGGTGGCGCGGCAAAATGCGGCAATGCCGCTTGACCTCGGATCGCTTACGCCAACCAACACCACGAATAGCCTCAAACTACTGACGTCGGCATGGCAGCAGTTTGGTTCTGATGGCTTTTTTGTCACGGAATATCTGGACAAGTATTACCACTCAAGCCAGCCGCGCATCGGTGCGAGCACCTTCATCGCCACCTTCCTGACGCTGCATGGCTTTGAAGTCAATCGGATTTCCCCGATTGGCGTCGACGAAAACGGGAATATCCATGAACTCCCGGCGGAGGCCAAAGTCTGGTCATCGATTCGATTTCATGCCTCAAAGGAAGGTCGGCAGATTATTGTCGATTATTTAAAAATCGACCTGTCCAACGAAGGACTTGAATCAAAACCGGAAAACAGAAAATTCGTCGAAAACATGGCGAATAATCCGGTGTTATTCAAAGCGGCATCGCATTTGCCGCAATATGCGAGTTTCGATGACATTACCCAGGCAGTGCTTCACTTCTCGCCGCTGATTGTGCAGGATGAAACCGCACTGGCCTATTCGAAACTGATTCAGGCGCACGACGTTAAATTATTTGGAAAATTCGTCACGCCCCACCGCGCATTTCAAAATACCCAGACCAGTCTGGCTCAGGCCTACGCCAACCGGGACGATATCAGGCAACTGGACTTCAGATTTGGTTACTTCAAGGGTGGAAACTATTCACTCATGGTCGCAACCAGACGATAGGAATTGCATCGGAGCCAGTCGCGCAGTTTAAGGGGCGCCGATCCGGGGCACGGATCGCCCGCCCGTTTTGCTGTTAGACTTGTCCCTTCGTGCTCCTTCGGGACTCCACGACTCTGCTGTTCTCACCCCCCCCCCTCTGTTCGCAAGTGTTCTATGAAAGTTCGCATTTTCCTGACGGCAATTCTGGCGGTGTGCGCAATGCAGGCGCGCGCTGCCTCGGATACAGACCTCGACTCCCTGATCAAGACGCTGCGCGAGCAAAGCCTGAGCGAGAGCGTCAGCATCGCAAAGCGGTTGATCGGGACACCCTACCGCTGGGGCGGCACGAACGCAAAAACCGGGTTCGACTGCAGCGGCCTGGTTTTTTACGTCTTCAAACAGCAGAACATCACGGTTCCGCGGGTTCCCAAGGACATGTTCGTCGCCATGACACGCGTGCCGGACGACAACCTTGCCCCCGGCGATGTGGTGTTCTTCAATACCTTTGCCAAGCTTTCCCACGTGGGCATCTACATTGGCAACCGCGAGTTCATTCACGCGCCGACGCGTGGAAAAACCGTTGCCATCGATAGTCTGGACTCCGGCTACTACGCAAAGCGCTACGTTGGCGCACGGCGCGCTGCGTTAGCAAATGCAAGCATCGATCAGCCCGACTACTCTGCGGGCCTGCTGGCAGGCCTCTAAAGTGTTTGCCACGTCATGTGGCTGGCCATGCCCGATTCAAATCACAAGACCTGGGAAATCGATGGCGTCCAGATTTTCCGGGCGATCGGGTTCGGTGTCGGGCTAACGTCCTTCATGGTGGGTACAGCGATCTTCATGATCGGCTTTTCTGTGCCGAGCACGCCGTTTCTGGATGCCGGTTGCGTGCTCTACAGCCTTGCGCTTGTCTCGATCGGCGGACGCGTCGCGCTCCGGAAACTGAATCCGTCTCATGAAGTTCAAGTGCTCTGGATTATTCTGGGTTCCGCAGTCTGCGCTGTAGCGGCATTTGAGCTTCTGCAATGGCTGCTCGAATTACTCGGGTTTGCTTCCCCCGCCGGCTAGCCCCGCAGCCGGGCATTTCACCCCATCGATAGTGGGACAACCTAAAGTCAACACGCACCGTGCATGACCGGGTTTGAACAGGAGGGCGTGACGCAAAGGCGGTCTATTCCCCTTCAGGATACAGATCAGGAATGTTGAGTTCAGGAAAGAACACCTGAATGATTTCAGCCGATTGTTCCAGCGAATCGATCAGGTCTTCAAGCTGTGCCCGTTTGCCGTCGATATCGACCAGCGTAAGCCCCGCACCGACGCCGCTGACACTGTAGCTTCCGTCGTCGTCCGGCCCGCTTTCCAGCGCGGCATAAAGGTCCTCCGCGCTGTAGGGCAGCTGGTATAGCTCGTTTACGAAGTAACCCATGTCATCGAACGCATCAGCGAAGCGATACACGATATTTGCGAAATCGAGCACGCAGAATTCATGTGCTTCCGCCGTATCCAGCTCGATATCGAGCTCGCGCCAGTGAATCGGCTTTCCGGACTCAATATCGATCGCGGAAAACGTTCCTTTGTTCCCCAACCCGAAGCCAATCATTGTCCGACTACGCAGGTTGATGAAGATAAAGCTCAGGGCATCCGGCTGCCAGGCATTTTCGATCGCCGGGAAAATCTTCAGGAATTTTCCTGCGATTTCCTTGCTCCAGCCATGCATGTTCAGCAGTAGCAGATGATCGGTGAAGTCTTCCCCATGCTGCGCGATCAGCTCGTCATACGAGTCAGAAATCAGCCCCTCGCTCCACAAGGTATCGATGTGATCTTTGGTGTAGACGCTGACCAGGCACCCGATCTTTTCCAGCCGGTTCAATAGTGCAACCGCGTCTTTGGTGCCGCCGATGTAGTCCATGGTGATCTCCGCGCTGGACTTTTCGAGTCGTCAGCAAAATTGGGTACAGATTCTAAGGTGGTGTTCGACGCTAGTTTACCTTTCGCCACCCGCGGGGCGCTGCGCACTCACGTCTGGAGTCGCGTTCCGGCCGGTCACTACTTTTGCGCCCTTGGCAATCGCCCCGCCAACTGTGCTTGCGCCTCCGACAATCGCACCTCCTACAGTGCTCGCGCCACCGACGATCGCACCACCCACTGTGCTTGCGCCATCGACGATCGCCACACCCGCCGAAGTTGCACCTCGAACCACGGCACCACCCGCGCTGGCCGCACCCCGAACGACGGCGCCGCCGGCCGACGTTGCGCCGTCTGCAATCGCGCCTCCGACCGCCGCCGCTCCTTTGACAATCGCACCACCCGCAGTCGACGCTCCGCCGACAATCGCGCCGCCCGCGCAGACCGCGCCTTTTGCGACAGCGCCGGTGGCCGAGACCGCGCCCTTGGCGACCGCGCCCCCTGCTGAAACCGCACCCTTGGCGACAGCGCCCCCTGCTGAAGCCGCACCTTTAGCGACTGCACCGCCCGCGGATTTCGCACCGTCCAGAGCCGCGCCAAGCTTCTTGCCCACAAGACTCAGCGCACCGCTGGCAATCGCCGAGCCATGTTCGCGGGTGATGCGGCCCAGCAATTCCAGCGACTTGCGTGTTGCGCTTGTCCGTACCTGCGCGCTTGCCGGCGCACAAGTCGATTCACAGTACATCCGCGCAATGATTCCAACCCTCAGCGTCAGGAATGCGTTCGCGCTACCGTTGGCCAGGCTGTTGAGCATCAGGTTCGTGATGCCCTGCATGCCCGGGATCGCGCCGTTGAGCGAGGGAAATATTGAAAAGACCAGCGGCGCGGCAAGCTCTGTGAACTCGATTTCCTGGATGTTCTGCGCAAGGATCACATTGGTGCCGACGTTGCCGTACAGGTAGAGCATTTGCCGCGGCGACGGGCGCTGAAAAAACAGATTGGCAATCAGCCAGACCATGCGGATCTGGGTCAACAGCACGATGAGCCCGTCGAGGCGACCGTTTTGCATCACAGCCGTGCTCACAAAGACTGTGCTGGCATGCTGCTGGACGAGTTTGTCGGCTTGCGCACCGAGCTTTTGCATCGCCGCCGTCAGGTCGGCGTCTGTCTCGAGGGGATCCCCTGCCAGAGCCGGGTTTGCCGCAAGGCGCGCGCGCAGCGCCTTGATAAAGGCGTCGTGCTCCGGGCCCGTGTTGGTCTCTGGTGGGACCAGGGGTTGCGGCAGCCGGAAGTACAAAATGACCGGGGTCACCGCAATCGCCAACAGTGCAATGCACGTCGCCAGGAAAAATGGCCGCCCCCAGCCCGGCGCCCACTGCTCAACCACGGTCGCTAACTGCGACACGCTGGAAACGAGCCCGAACGCAACATACAGAACCACGAACAGGGCAATCAGCCCGGCAATCCGAACAATCATTTTGTGCACGTCCATCACTCCTGCTCAACCGACACGATGCAAACCGGCATGCGCAACTGACCGGCGCCGAACCGCGCCCCCTGCCGCGCCCAACCGGGATCGCAACCGCTCAGAGGCCGTGGAGCTGCGCGATCTTGCGTACGGCCGGCAACTCCAGCATACGCTCGCGGTGCGCCGCCACACGCGGGAAGCGGGCGATATCAATGCCATCACCCGCCAGCCAGCTGCCCACCGTGAACAGATAGGGATCCGCAATGGTCAGGCCTTCGCCCATCATCCACGGACCGCGAAGCAACTCGCGTTCGATCCAGTCAAAGCACTCCGCCATGACCTGCGGCGCCTTGACTTTCATCGCCTGCTGCGCAGCCTCGTCGTCGGCCCACCGGTAGCCTCGCGAAAAATGCGCCTGAGCGACATGAACCGTCGAACAGAACCAACTGTTGACCGCCTGCAACTCAGCCAGCGCAAAGGCATCATCCACGGGTGCAAGGCTGTAATCCGGATAAGTCTGAGCCAGGTAGAGCAGTATCGCCGGAGTCTCGGTCAGTACACCGCGATCTGTCACCAGCGCGGGGACGCGCCCCTTGGGATTGATCGCCAGAAATTCGGGCGACTGCTGTTCTTTCTGTGTGAAATCCACTTTGACGGCTTCATAATCCGCTCCGACGTGTTCCAGAACGATATGACTCGCCAGGGCGCAACTGCGTGGGGAATAATAAAAGCGGAGTGTCATGGCGATGATCCCGTGAGTTGGCAATAATGCAATGAGTTGGCAATGATGCGGTGAGTCGGCAATGATGCTGCGAGAGAATCAGCAGAAAGATCCACTGTACTCAATTCGGGGGATCATCTCCAATTGCGGGGCACTTCAGGTGGGTACCCCGGCATCGCCGCTTTGTCAGGTAAGGCAGACTTTTCGAGGCCCGCAGCAATAAACTCAAGCCCGCGTCAGTCGCATCGATTGCAGCCACCCGGAGCAACCGTCATGACCACGCGGGGGCTTGAACTGGTTAAAAAGTCCTAACATTCGGCGAGCGCGGAGTGGATATTTCTTAATATCCTCACTCCCATAGCGTTTTCTCAAACGCGGCGGGGCGCATTACGGGTATTCTTAACCTGCAAACAAATTGCAAGAGCAGACGATGTCTGTGCTCCAGCTGCTACTTGCGAAGAAGATCAAGTCAATGCGCGAAACATCACCGCCAAACATGTCTGTAAGCGTCGCAACCGACACCAGGCACACAATACTGATCGTCGACGATACGCCGCAGAACCTCGCGATACTCGGGGAACTTCTGAAGCCCCACTATCGCGTACGCGTGGCCAACTCAGGCGAGAACGCCTTGCGTGCCGCCAACTCCGATCCGCGACCCGATCTCATCCTGCTTGATGTCATGATGCCGGGCATGAGCGGGCATGAAGTCATTCGACGGCTGCGCGGCCAAACCGATACCAAGGCGATACCCGTCATCTTTATTACTGCCATGGTCGCCAGCGAAGACGAGGAGTTCGGTCTTGAGCTCGGCGCGGTCGATTACATCACCAAACCGTTCAATCCGTCGATTGTTCTGGCGCGTGTGCGCTCCCAGCTCGAACTCAAGCAGGCACGAGACCGCCTCGCGCAGGAGAACGACTGGCTTGAGCACGAGGTTGCGCGCCGCATGCGCGAAAACACCCTGATCCAGGACCTGAGCGTGCGCGCGCTGGCGTGCCTGGCCGAAGCGCGCGACAACGAGACCGGTCAGCACATCGTGCGCACACAGATTTACGTGGAGATGCTGGCGCAACAATTGGCTGATCACGAGCGGTTCCGGGAGGCGCTGGCCGGCCCCAAACTGGGGATGATCGTCAAAGCCTCGCCGCTGCATGATCTCGGCAAAGTCGGAATTCCGGATTCGATACTCCTTAAACCCGGTCGTCTGACGCCGGAGGAGTTCGAGATCATGAAGACCCACACGACGATTGGTGCCGATGCCATCACCAAGGCAATGGAGCAGGCGCTGGCCGGTGCGGACGAATCGGTCGCGGAGTGCGCGAGCGGCGCGTTTGAGTTTCTAAGCACCGCGCGTGAGATTTCGCTGGGTCACCAGGAGAAGTGGGATGGCAGCGGCTACCCGAATGGCGCGGCCGGCGAGACAATCCCGGTTTCGGCGCGCCTGATGGCGCTGGCCGACGTGTTCGACGCGCTCATGAGCCGCCGGGTGTATAAGCCGCCGATGACCCTTGACGAGGCCACCAAAATCATTCTGGATGGCCGGGGCAAGCACTTCGATCCTGCGGTCGTCGACGCATTCGTGGCCTGTCGTGAACGCTTCGCCGAGGTTGCCGCGCGGTATGCCGATCCGGAGTGACTTCGACCGCTGAGGCGAAACTTCGGTCGGTGTGACAAGATATGGCCACTGAGACAGTATTCGTTCACAGAAACAGGATACGTTCACAGAAACAAGATTCGTTCAGAGAAACAAGTACGACCGCAGCGACAAGATACGACCGCAGACACAAGGATTGCCCTGATGAATCACTATCGTGCCGCGCTGCGGATTATGGTTTTGCTGTTGTGCCTGACCGGGTTGCCGGCGATTGTCCACGCCGATGCACTTGGTAAACCGCCCCCCGCCGCCGCGAAGTTCGTCGAAATTCGCGCAACCCCGCAAACGCTCGAGCAATTGCGCCAGGGTGGCTTCGTCCTGTATTTGCGCCACGGCTTTACCGACAATAGCAAGGGTGATCGCCCAAGCGGCGTCGACCTCAACGACTGCGCAACGCAGCGCCCCCTGAGCCCGGCCGGCGTCAAAGTTGCTGCACAAGTCGGCGATGCGATACGTCAGGCAAAAATACCGATCGGCGAAATTCGTGTCAGTCCGTTATGCCGCGTCCGGGATACCGTCGACCAGGCGTTCCCGGGCGTCCCTTACACCGTGGACAACAACCTGATGTACACGGCCAACTTCACCACCGCAGAGAAAGCGCCGATCATTGCCAACACGCGCAAACTCCTGTCCGCACCGGTGGCTGCCGGCACCAACCGCCTGCTGATCGCCCATGCGCCAAACATCATGGATCTGATCGGCTATTTTCCGAAGGAGGCCACACTGGTCATCTTCCACCCGAATAAGAGTCAGGACGGTTTTGAGTACATCGCCAGTATTCCACCCGGACAATGGGCTGACCTGTTGCAAGCGGCCACAAAATGAAGCCCGCGCACCGCCCGAAATGGAACTACCTGCTCGCGTTGTTCCTGCCCGCGCTGCTCATTTCGCTGGTCGCCGGTGGGCTCAATTTGCTGTCGTTCCTGCAACTACAGCGCGATCATCTTGCCGATCACACCCAGCAAGCCAGGGATCAACAGGAAATCCACATCACCAGGTCGTTCAACCAGGAAGTGGGCGCGATTCAGGAACGCGTTTCGGATCTGCTTGCGCAGACCAGTGACGGAAGGATCGATGAAGGGGGAGCCTATCTGATTCACTCGCAAATCGTCAATCAGCTTGCCGAACTGGAGAATCGGGTACCGGAATTGCGCACGGCCCTTGACGAAGCCCAGTTCCGCGAGATCCAGACATACTTCCGGAATTATCGTAACGCGATTGTTCAGGCAACAGACCTGGCCGCCATTGATCCTTACAAGGCCGAGAGTCAGGCTTATCAGGCGGCACTCAGTTATATGCGCATGTCGATCCTCGCGCGTGCCGCCGCCATTTCAGTGGCACAGCGTACGGAGCTACGGTCCAATGCCCGCGACGCGACCTTCCAGTCAAGGTCAATCCAGAACGCTGCAGTGGGCGGGCTTCTGGTGGTCATCCTGATGTTGATCTGGGTGAGCATGATTCTGCGCCTGACCACACGCCTTTCCAAGCTGACCACCTCGCTCGATGCGTTGGCCGAAGGCAATCTGAATCCGGTCGCCTTACCGGAAATCCGGCACCTGGCAGAGCAAAACAGCAGCCTGCTGAGCGATCTCTCCCGCGCGGTACTCGCCTTTCGTGAAACGAGCATTGCGAACCGCAAGGCGCAGGCCGAACTGGGCGAACGCATGAAAGAGCTTTCGTGCCTGTTCGACATCCAGCGCCGGACCGCTGTTGACAACCTCGACATTAAAACCCTGCTGGATTTCGTCGTGACTCGCCTGCCCGCCGCGATGCGATTTTCGGAAGTTGCCGTGGCGTGGATTGAATACGAGGGCAAGGTCATCGGCACCCCCTGCGACGGCGAGTCGCTCAGTGCGGAATTCGTCGGCATCTCCGGTCAGGCTTGCCGACTGGTCGTTGCCTACAAGGAGCAATTGCATACCGATACCGGGTCTCCGTTCCTGTTCGAGGAGCAATCACTGCTCGCATCCATCGCCACCAACCTCTCGGATGCTATACAACGGCAACGGATCGCCGCCATCGAGCGCGACCGCCAGGCTTTAATGGACGCGGTGTTTGCCGAGGCGCCCGACGCGATCGAGTTGGTCGACCGCGAAACCATGCGCTACGTCGAAGTCAACACGATGAGTTGCCGCTTGCTCGGCTATACACGCGAGGAAATGCTCGGCCTGCATCTCACGGATGTTCAGACGGCAATGTCCGCAGAAGAAATCGGACGACTCGTCCGAAATCTCGCCGAGGGCGGCGTCGCCCAGTTCGACACCCGCCACCGGCGCAAGGACGGATCACTGTTTGACGTACGCGTCAATGCGCGGGCCCTTCGTCAAAACGGGCGCGATTACCTGGTCGGCGTGTGGCATGACATCACTGCAGAGATCACTGCGGCGGCAGAAATCCGCAAGTTGTTTCTTGCGGTCGAGCAAAGCCCGGAGAGCATCGTCATCACCAACCTTGACGCCAAAATCGAGTATGTCAACGAGGCATTCGAGCGCAATACCGGATATACACGGGAAGAGGCGATCGGGATGAATCCCCGCATTCTTCAGTCAGGAAACACCCCAAAGGCGACGTATCAGGAGATGTGGGCCAGGCTTTCGCACGGAGAAACCTGGCGCGGCGAACTCTTCAACCGGCGCAAGGACGGTAGTGAATATGTCGAATTCGCGAATATCTCGCCGATACGGCAACCGGATGGTGAAGTGACGCACTTCCTCGCGATCAACGAAGACATCACCGAGAAGAAGGCGATGATGGATGAGCTTCAGAATCATCGCGATCACCTGGAGCGGCTCGTCGAGATCCGGACTGCCGAGCTCAATGCCGCCGTGCGCGAACAGGACGCGCTGTTCGACGCGGCCAGCACAGGCATCGTGCTGATGCGTAACCGGGTGATCATTCGCTGCAATCGCCGTATGGATGAAATGCTCGGCTATTCCATTGGCGAGCAGATCGGCAAGCCCACGCGAATGTGGTTCCCCGACGATGCAGCCTATACCGCAGCGGGCGAAAAAATCTACGGAGTCCTCGGGCGAGGCGAAATCGATGTCCGCGAGCTGGAGCTCAGGCGCAAGGATGGCAGCGCAATCTGGTTTCGCACCTTTAGCCGTACCATTGATCCCACGGTGTCGAACAGCGCAACCGTGGTGATTTTCGAGGACATCACTGAAGAGCGGGCGGCTGCCGAGGCGCTCCGTCTGGCCAATGATGAGCAACAAGCCATCTTCGACACGGCCACGTCCGGCATCGCACTGATCAGGGATCGCGTCCTCACCCGCTGCAACCGCACGCTGCACGAGATGCTGGGTTGGCCCATGGGAGAAATGGTCGGCAAGCACACCTCCGTCTTGTACCCCGATGAGGAGGCAAACATCATTGGCGGCGAGGCCTATAAAAAGATATGGCAGGGCGAAGTCGATTGCCGTGATCAGGAACTGATGCGACGGGACGGCAGTCGCTTCTGGGCACGGCGGACCGGTACGGCGGTCGACATCCGTGACCCCTCCAAAGGCACGGTCTGGGTCATTGACGACATCACCGCCGAACGTGCCCTGATGGATCAGATGCAGCATGCCAGGTCAATCGCCGAAGATGCAGCGCGGATGAAGTCTGATTTCCTGGCGAACATGAGTCACGAGATCCGCACGCCGATGAACGCCATTAGCGGCATGTCGCACCTTGCGATGAAAACAGAGCTGACGCCACAGCAGCGCAACTACATGGCAAAGATCCAGATGTCGAGCCAGCATCTGCTTGGCATCATTAACGACATTCTCGATCTGTCAAAGATCGAGGCGGGCAAAATGTCCGTCGAGCATATCCCCTTCGATCTGAATCAGGTCTTCAACAATGTCGCCGGGCTCATCGCGGAAAAGACGGCGGCCAAAGGTCTGGAGCTGATATTCGATGTGGCGGGAAATGTTCCCACGGACCTTATCGGCGATCCGCTGCGTCTGGGACAGGTGATCATCAATTTTGCCGGTAACTCGGTGAAGTTCACTGAACGCGGCGAGATTGTGATTGGTGTCGTTCTGGAGCAGGAGTCCGAGAAGGATCTGACACTGAAGTTCTCCGTACGGGACACCGGCATCGGACTGACCGCCGAGCAGCAGAGCCTGTTGTTCCAGAGCTTTCAGCAGGCAGACTCATCGACCACGCGCAAGTATGGCGGAACAGGACTCGGGCTTGCGATCTCCAAGCAACTGGCCGAACTGATGGGCGGGCAGGTGGGCGTGCAGAGTGAGCCCGGCGTCGGCTCCACTTTCTGGTTCACCGCCAAGGTCCAGCGCGGTCAAGCCAGCGCGGTCATACGCCTGCCGAGGCCGGATCTGCGCGCACGTCGTGTCCTGGTGGTGGACGACAACGAGCACGCCCGCGAAATCATCGCGGATCAGTTGCGCAGCATGACGTTCATCGTGACGGCAGTCGCTTCCGGCACGCTGGCGGTGACGGAGATACAGCGCGCTGAAGCGGCGGGCGAGCCCTACGAAGTTGTCTTTCTCGACTGGCAAATGCCTGGAATGGACGGAATCACGACCGCACAGGCCATTCGCAAACTGATGTTGACCAAGCCCCCCCATCTGCTGATGGTGACAGCGTATGGCCGCGATGAAGTCCTGTTGGCCGCCAGGGAAGCGGGCATCGAGGATTTGCTGGTCAAACCGACGAGTCCCTCGATCATGTTCGAATCGGTGATGCGCACGCTTGGGGGTGCCGACGAGGACGTCACGCAGACTGCTGCACCATCCATCGTTCCTCAAACTGATTTGGGCGCCATCGCCGGCGCCCGCGTCTTGCTGGTCGAGGATAACGAACTCAATCAGGAAGTGGCCCGGGAGCTGCTGCAATCCGCCGGACTGATCGTTGAAGTCGCTGAAAACGGGGCGATCGCGGTCGATAAAATTCTTCACGCTGCCCACGCTTACGACGCAGTGCTGATGGATATGCAAATGCCCGTGATGGACGGTTTGACCGCGACACGGAAAATTCGGAAATTGTCGCAATTTTCCGATCTTCCGATCGTGGCGATGACGGCCAACGCCATGGCAGGCGACCGCGATCGCTGCCTGGAAGCTGGCATGAACGACCACGTGGCAAAGCCGATTGATCCGGATCATCTCTGGGCTGCGCTCGCCAGGTGGATCAAGCCGGATGCGGCACGGTCTGCCGCAGTGCAATCCGCACCGACGACGACGGATCCAGTTGGCTCGGGCCGCGCCGTCGCGCTTGAGCCGATCGACGGACTCGATATGAAGACGGGTCTGCGTTATGCACTCGGGCGGGACGATCTTTACCTGTCTCTCTTGCGCAAATTCGTTCTTGGCCAGCAGAACACTCCGGCACAGCTTGGTTTGGCGATTGAACAATCCGACTGGTCAACCGCCGAGCGACTTGCGCACACGCTCAAGGGATTGGCGGGGCAGATCGGCGCAACCGCGCTGCGCACGCATGCAGAGGCCCTTGAGCTTGGAATTCGGCGGCGTGACGAGGCGTTTCAGTTGAAAATTCTGCAGGCATCGGTCTCGACGCAACTCATGCCCCTGATCGATGCGATCAAGATTAAGCTGCCGCCCGAAGCGCCAGCCCACGCCGCGGTCCAGGTGGATACTGCCGAATTGCAGCGTGCCTGCGACCGGCTGGCGTCACAGTTGGCGGCGGATGACTTCAGCAGCGGTGAAACCTTCGATGCAAACGCCGACATGTTGCAAGCGGCCCTGGGTTCGCACTTTCAACCTGTTGCCGAAGCGATCCACAGTTACAACTTCACGGTTGCACTGGCTCTGCTCAAAAAGGCCCTGGCCGATCACGGTATTTAATCGTCATCACGAGCGCTGACTACAACCACTTGCTTCCACAACGGCGTATCTGAAATATATTTATCCTGAAGTCTGGCCAACCTGGTGATCCGGCATCGTGATGCACCCCTGCCGCCAGTGGCAATTGAGCGCGCCAAGATGAGTCTGACAAGCACAATCGCCAGCGCCGTCACACTCGCCATCGGAGAATCCTGCGCAAGGCTGAACACGAGGTACCGGTTTTCACTGCGATAGCCGTGCCAGGCTTCGACATCAATCGGACTATAGGGTTGCTTACAGGTTTTCTTATCTGCTTGCTCGTGAATTCGTTCGGTTAGGAATTCAACATCTTCACCAGCCCCGCATGCACCACATCGGGAACCTCGATGTCACCCGACTGGAGGTTCTGACGCCGCAACTGCGCGGACCTGGCAAACGGCATGCGCACCGGGTTCTGCGGGTCGATGGGCCTCGCGCTGCAGATCTCGTCGGCCAGTTCGTTGACACGGGCGGGATACTCGCCTTCAGGCAGAAATATTTTCGGGTCAATCACGATCACGAAATAAGCCATGTCGACGGTTCCGGGGGAAATCACCGGACCGCCGCATAGTGCGCCGAGCATCTGCACGACCACGGAAAGGCCCGAGCCCCGGTGCCCGCCCCAGGTTTTGATGGCCCCGGCCAGCGCCGCCACAGGATCGCGCGTCGGCTGCCCGTTGCTGTCGAGCGCCACGCCTTCGGGCAAGGGTTCCCCGGTGCGCCGATGCAGCAGAAGCTCACCGTGCATGATGGCGCATGTCCCGATATCCCAAATGACAGGGTCGCCGTGGTCGGACGGGAAGCCAAACGCAATCGGGTTTGTGCCCAGACGCCCTTCGGCCGCACCCTCGGGTGCAACGTGCGCGGGCCCGTTGCCGATCGCCATGGCGACCAGACCTTCCCGCGTGGCCATTTCCATGTAGTAGGAAAACAGCCCGGTGTAAAAAGTGTTCCTCGCGGCCACCATCGCCATCCCGTTGCGCTTCGCCTTGTCGATCGCGAGGCGCGTGGCGTGATGCGCGACCACGTAGCCGACGTGATCACCACCATCGATCACGGCCGATGCGGGCGTCTCGCGCAAGGTGGTAACAGGCTGGCGATTGTCGCTCACTTCCTTCATTTTTTCGGAGATCGCGAGAATTCGGGCGAGGCTGCCGAAAGTGACGCCGCGCAACGCGGCATCGATCAGGTGGTCCGCAATGGTCTCGGCGTCCTGACGCGAATATCGGAGACTCATGAGGGCGCCCACTGCAAGTTCACGGGCTTCAGGGATTTTGATTTTCATGGCAACCAGATTGCTTTAGTGGCCCATTCGATTGGGCGGTATCACATTCATACTTCGGGTCTCGGCGGAATCGGCGCGACGTACTCCCACACCAACTCACGTTGTTGCGCTGCACCGCCGTAGGCGCGCGTCGGCGGGCGCAACGTCATCCGCTTGCCATCAAGCACGACGTCACGCACCTGGCGTCCGCCAATGCGCGACGTATCCGACGCAATATCCACCAGCGTTTCCAGTGTTCGACCGTCAAAGGTGTAGGTGCCGCCATACGAGCTGTACTCCCGACGGCTCGCCGAACCGAGGCCCTCATCCCCGTTGCACAGGACGGCCAGCATCCGGCCGCCCTCGAACATGATCGTACCCATCGGGCGATTGCCATAGGGCGGCGCCAGTGGTGCGCCCTGCGCGTCACAGGCCGATGCCTGCAGCAGCGTCCAGATACCTTCGATCGATTTCATCAGAAAGACCTCTCAAGGCCCAGTACATGCTGGCCGATATAGGAAAGAATCATGTTGGTGGAGATCGGCGCGATCTGATAGATGCGGGTCTCGCGCCACTTGCGTTCGACTTCGTACTCCGTCGCGTAGGAGAAGCCGCCGAGTGTCTGCATGGCGACATCCGCCGCCTTGAAGGCCGCTTCGGACGCGACCAGTTTGGCGATGTTGGCGTCTTCGCCGCAGTCGACACCGGCGTCGAAGAGTGCCGCAGCGCGCCGGCACATCATATCGGCCATTTTCAGATCAACATGGCAGCGCGCGAGCGGAAACTGCACGCCCTGATTCTGCCCGATCGTCCGGCCGAACACGCTGCGCTCCTTCGCATAGCGGACGGCGCGGTCAAGGCACCAGCGGCCGTCTCCCACAGCCTCTGTGCCGACCAGGATACGCTCGGCGTTCATCCCGTCGAGGATGTACTTGAATCCCTTGCCCTCTTCGCCGATGAGGTTTTCCGCAGGGACGCGCAACTTGTCAAAAAACACTTCGGTTGCGCCATGATTGATCATGGCTTCAATGGGTCGGATTTCCAGCCCGTGGCCAAGGTTCGCCTTGATATCGACCAGAAAGACCGACAGCCCTTCGGTCTTCTTTTTGACCTCCGCCAGCGGAGTCGTCCTGGCAATCAGCAGCATCAGGTCTGAATGCAGCGCCCGGGATGTCCAGACCTTCTGTCCGGTGACCTCGTAATAGTCGCCCACCCGGGTGGCCCGGGTCTTCAGACTCGTGGTGTCCGAGCCTGTCGTGGGCTCGGTGACGCCAAACGCCTGCAGCCTCAGTTCGCCGCTGGCGATCTTCGGCAGATAGCGCTGCTTCTGCTCTTCGCTGCCATGGCGTAGCAGCGTGCCCATGATGTACATCTGCGCGTGGCCCTGGCTGGCCACACAGCCGCTGGCATTGATTTCCTCGAGGATGACGGCCGCCGCCCGCAGGGGCAAGCCCGATCCGCCGTATTGCTCCGGAATCAGTGCCGAGAGAAACCCTGCCTTGGTCAGGGCGGTGATGAACTCGGTCGGATAACTGTCGGTCTTTTCAAGCGCGCGCCAATATGTGCCGGGGTAGCCGGCACACAGACGGCGCACGGCCTCGCGCAGCTCGGGGAAATCCGGTCCCAGCGCCATCATGGCCTGATGCTCGGCATGGTTGCTCGTGTTCATGGTTATCAGTCGGTGGTCTCGTTAGCACGCCAATTTCTCTGCCTCCGTTAATTAATACTACGATTTCACAGCTCTTGTCGCGTTGTATCGCGTGCCGGAAGGCGTGACGCTATGATCGGAGCAACCGCTCACCCCTGCACCACAGACCTCAGAAGGGTTCATGAAACTCTATATCACCAAGGCTTCGCCCTACGCGCGCATCGTGCGCACCGTCGTCCTGGAAAAGGGGCTCGCAGACCGGGTTGAAATGATTTCCGCCAGGACTCGTGAAACAGATAGTCCTTACTATGGCGTCAACCCCTCCGGACGCGTTCCGTATCTGGTACGCGACGATGGCGTCGGGATGGAAGAGTCCGGCGTCATTTGCGTCTACCTAGATCACCTGGATGGCAATCCCGTCTTCGACCCTCCGGGGGGCGCGCAGGGCTGGGAGGTGCTCCGCCTGGATGCCCTTGCCAGAAGCTTGCTTGACGGTTTGGCGGTGTGGGGGCGGGAAGGCCGACGGCCAGTACAGGAACAGTCGCCGACCATTCTGGTGCATGAAGCACAGCGTGCCACGCGCATGCTGGACCGATGGGAACGGGAAATCGGCAATCCGGTGATGGATGGCCCGTTGAATCTGGCGCAAATTACGCTCGCCAGTGCGCTGGGATTCACCCTGTTCTTGCCAGAGTTAGAGTGGCGCAAGGGGCGCCGCAGGTTAAGCGATTGGTTCGACCGGGTCTCGACAAACCCATCGCTCGCGGCGACAGCGCCCCAGACGCGTCGCTGATCCGCTATGCCGCGAGCAGCAAGGTCAGCAACACGGCCCAGCCTGCCATCCCTGCTCCCATCACCGTCTGCGCAATGGCCGTGGCCGACAGGGCATCGCGCGCGTGGCAAATTGCGTGGATCCCGTGGTAGATGAGGCTGAGCGTCGCACCCAGCGCGACAAACGCGATACCGATATTGAATGCCAGGCTCGGAACAAACAGTGCGAGACTCGACAGCCAGAGTGGCACCGGCGCGATGCACGCCAGGATGTAGGCGTCTTGCGTACTGACCCGGGCCCTGTATGTATCAGCCACCTGCTTGATGAACCAGCCCATGAACAACAGCGTGGTCATTTCCGCAATAAAGAATGCCAGCGAGATCTCGACCCAGTTTTTGCTGCCAAGGCCATCCACAAACATGTTGCCGTAGTGCGGCCCGACATAGGCCAACATCACGGGGGGTAACAGGGAAAGTGGCAAAGCCAGACGCATGAAAACGCTCAGAAGCGTCGGATGCCGCTTCTTCAGACTTGTCCAGCCAGCCTGCGAGGAAACGACCATTTTTGGAATCGACAGGATCAACATGATGAATCTCCCTTGGTTCGTGCGACAAAACTGGTATGCTGAATTTTTATATCACAATATGATGAATTTCACTCCATGCCCACACCACGGTCAACCGCTGTTACAAATGAAACGAACGCCGCCGAAAGCAATGCGATCGATTTTGAGCAACTCTCCCTGTTCCGCTATCGCCTGCGTTGTTTCCTGCGGGTCAGCGAAGATCTGTGTCAGTCCAACGGACTGACCTCGCTCCAGTACCAGTTGCTCTTGCACGTGAAGGGCACCCCGAATCAGAGCTGGGCAACAGTCGGTGATCTTGCCGAGCGGTTGCAGGCAAAGCATCACGGCGTCGTTGCGCTGATTGATCGCTGCGAACAGTTGGGGCTTGTCAAACGCAAGCCCAGCCAGGAAGACCGCCGGCAGGTTGAGGTGCATCTGCTGCGCAAAGGGGAAAAGCTGCTCAGCCTTGTTGCCCGTCAGCACAGGCCAGAGTTGTTAAGGTTGCGCGAGCAACTTGATTGTCTGTAGGAAACGCAGGAGCCGGAGGGAAACGCAGGCTCCCGAAGCTCCGGAATCGTCTAAATCAATTACCCTGCCACTACCCGGCCATGGCCCGGCGATTCGGGCTCGACTCTCACTGCAAGGTTGTACCTTCGGGTCGGGTCACGAGTTCATTCGCCCCTTCCTGCCCGGCAACGGCGAACATGACCGCCATCAGCGCGGCGAAGTGGCGGTCTGCGGTGGCAAGATTGCCATTCAGCACACGCTCTAGCAATGGATCCGTGAAGTCCGCATCAGACTCCATTAGAGTCCGAAAGCGAATTTGCCCATCGGCGGGATCCATTTCAAAACATCCAGAGACCAGCCTGAAGTTGATCTCGTTCATTGCTGCGAGAACAGCTGCCCGGCGGTTCTCCGGAACAAAGACCGGATACACCGAAAAGGCCAGGATCCTGTTCAGGCGATCGCCCTCGGTCACCGTGAGCACCACCCGTACCGACGCCATTGCAATCCGACATTCCATGGAAATGTAACCACTTTCCTGATGAGCGGTATAGCGCCAGTCGTTGGCATCAAGATATTCCGCGACCCGATCAAAGAGGCATTTTTTCGGAGGAGCGGTTTCGTTGGGCAACTCCATATTTTTGCCAGTCTTTGCCATGGATTCCTCCTTCGTCGTCTTTGGAGGATCATCATCTCATGCAGGTGGCTCACTAGGTGAGACTGGGACGATCACCATCTCTCTGGTTTGGATCGACTCGATGCGAAACGCTTTGAATTTCAAAATTCAGCGCTTTACAATCTCATAAATACTGTTATAGAATTTCTTTTATCATTCTTAAAACAATATCTATGATTAACAATATCTAATGCCTTCTAAGCGTCTCACCGCCAAACGCGTCCATTACGACGTATCGGATACCCTGATTACGTGGGGGCGCTGTGTGCGTACCCAACGTGTGCGCCAAAAGCTCGTTGCCAGAGATCTTTCTCAGCGTATTGGCATTTCCGAACCAACCCTGCGCAGGCTGGAAAAGGGTGATCCGGGGGTCGCGGCAAGTGTGTATTTGTCAGCGCTGCTGACTCTGGGCGTGTTCCATGAGGCAATTCACCCTCTGGCGCCAGCTTTATACGATGCAAATGCGGCTGCACGCGCGAGGGTGAGCAAAGATGATCCCGGTTACTTCTAGGACCGCGTTGTACGTTTACCTGTTTCATCCGCTGACAGAGCAGTGGGTCACAGCGGGAAGACTGGATGTTGATTCGTCCAGCGGAACGGGCCAATTCATTTACGCGCCCAGCTTTCTGGACAGCGGCGAGGCGATTTCCATTGATCCGATCAACTTGCCGCTGCTTGGTCCGGGTAAGGTGATGCATGCACATCGCTATCAGGGTCTGCACGATGTTTTTCGTGACGCCACCCCGGATGCCTGGGGTCAGCTACTGTTACAACGCGAACATGGCCTACCATTCAACGCGCATGCAGTTCAGTATTTGATTCGTTCTGGCAATAGTTCTCGCTGGGGGGCGCTTGCGTTCGGTCGCTCACGAAGACCCAACGTAGCTGAACTCTCGACACCCAGGTTAGAGCAGTTAGAGGCGCTTTGCACAGAATTACTGGCAATCTACGAACAACGTCCCGCCAGTAATGATGCCTTGCGCCGGCTGTTGGTACAGTCGCCAAGCCTCGGGGGTGCCAGACCAAAATCATCTATACGCGATCGATTGGGAAACTACTGGCTGGTCAAGCCACGGCATAGCGGCGATGCGCACGACGTCCCTCAATTGGAGTTTGCAGTTGCCCAGTGGGCCACTGCTGCGGGGCTAAATTTTGCGCCGACGCAATTGCACTACGGCGAACAGGAAAAGATGCTCGGCATCGGCGTGCTGGCATCACAACGGTTTGACCGACGCCAGCAAGTGCGACGTATGGTTCTCAGTGGCGCGACTCTGCTGGCGGCGCATTTCCCGAGTGCCTCCCCCCACGATAGTGAACGTTGGAGCTATCCGCGTCTGGCGCTTGCTCTGGGTCAACTCGGCGTCCCTGTCAGTGATTTGCACGAGCTATTCGGACGCATGGTCTTTAATGCGCTGGTCGGCAATGATGACGATCATCCTCGCAACCATGCTGTCGTATTCGACTCCTCCGCCAGGCAGTGGCGGCTCGCACCGGCGTATGACGTGGTCCCTAACCTGGAGATGGATCCTCCCAGGCTTGCCATGCAATTGAGCCACGGCCAGTTTGAGTGCAGCCGGGAGGCGATCCTTGCAGACGCTATGAAGTTTGGCCTTGACTCCGAAGATCAGGCCCGATCGTTATTGAACAACTACATCGGCGCATTCCTGAACACGCTTGATACAGCGATGATCAGAATTTCGTCCGGCACGGTCAAGGACCTGCTGTATCAGCGCGTGACCGCGCGTGCTCGAAAATGGGCGCTGTAGACCTACCGAAAAATGATCTCGCAGTAGCGTCAATTCTTTTAACAGGTTCAGCGAATAATCGACTCTCGTGGATCTTCAATACCCCCTACCCGCCCGTGATGTTGTTCACCCGAGCGACTTCGCGCCACTTTTCGATGTCGGACGCAATGCGCGCGGAGAATTCCTTTGGCGTTGTTGCCTCCGGCTCAAGGCCATTTTGTCGCAAGCGGTCGGTGATGGCCGGATCCTTCAGGATGCGTGCAAGCTCACTCTGAATCCGGTCGACAATTGGCGCGGGCGTATTGATTGGCGCAAGCAGTCCCCACCACGGGTTGACCTCAAATCCCGGCAATAGCTCGGCAACTGCGGGCACATCCGGCAGGATGCTTGATCTGCTCAGCGTCGTCACCGCAAGCGGCCTCAGTTTTCCGGATTCAATATGGGGCTTTGCGAGCGAGATATTCACAAACGCCATGTCGATCTGGCGGCCCAGCAAATTAATAAGGGCCGGTGCGGCGCCCCTGAACGGCACCTGCAGAATATCGATGTGGCTCTGCATTCTGAGCAGTTCACCCGCAAAATGTGTCGTGCTGCCCGCGCCCACAGAACCGTACGTCAGCTTGCCGGGATTCGCCCTCGCATAATCAATCAGTTCGCTCAGGGTCTTCGCCGGAAAATCCGGATGTACCAACAGCACCAGCGGACCCGACACCAGTTGCATGATCGGCGAAAACACTTTGAGCGGATCGGCCGTCGTTTCGGGATACAGGGTCGGATTAATTGCCATCGGACCCATGTTTCCGATCAGCAACGTATAGCCGTCCGGCGCTGCTTTGGCCACCACATTGGAGGCCAATGATCCGTTGGCTCCGGCCTGGCTTTCCACTATGATGGGCTGGCCAAGCGCCAACCCAAGCTGCTCGAACATCGGGCGTGCAACGCCGTCGCCAAACCCGCCCGGCGCGAAGGGATTCACGAAGCGAATCGCTTTTTCCGGCCAGTTTTGCGCTGATGATGCCGACGCAAACAAGACCAGCAGCAGAAACCCGACATAGCGCGAAGTTTTTTTAATCATCTGACCCACCCAGACATGAACGCAATGAACAACGAAGTCGAATACGGTGCACGCGGAACGCTTGGACTACTGGTACCTCAGGCCAACACAACTGCCGAGCCAGAAGTGCAAGCCATGCTTGCGCCCGATATTGCCCTACTCACTGGGCGGTTGACAAGCCCCAAGCCCGAACTGAAAGACCGCCTGGATGATTACCTGATTCATCTCGAGACTTTCATTGATACGTTCTCGAATGCCCCTCTGACTGGGCTGGGCTTTCTGATCACGGGTTCAACCTATCACATGAATCCGGACGAGGAAGACCAGTTTTTTACCAAGACCGGTACCACGCGCGGGTATCCCATCGTCTCGGCCGGGCAATCGATCCGCCGCGCCTTCAAAGCGCTGGGCGCGAAGCGCATCGCTCTGGTCAGCCCCTACCCGGATTGGCTGACGGCGAAAAGCATCGCCTACTGGCAGCGTGCCGGGGTTGAAATTCTGGGCGTTGAATCGCCGCAAAAAGTAGGCGGATTTCATAACATCTACACCCTGCGTAACGACTCCGTTCTGCAGGCCGCGCGTCGCCTGTTGCCGCTCAAACCCGATGTCATCCTGTTGGCCGGCGCCGGCATGCCAACGCTCGGTCCGATCATGGCGCTCGCCGATTCAGGGATGCCGGCAATCTCGTCGAACTTCTGCATGGCCTGGCAACTGAACCAAATGGCGACAGGGCACGCGTCGGACGAGAAATCGATCGCACAGTTGATGCGTGGTGAGGCTGAGTGGAGGGGGATTTTCACCGCGCGCTTTCCGGGTGCGCGGCTTGCGTCGGGCTAGGTGATGCGAGAATAACTATTAGCGATCGGTCGGAATCAACGGCAGCCAGTCGGAGTCCATCTGGCAACCCCGCGCTGAATCGCCGTCACCTCGACGGCCTCCCGCAATCTGGAAAACAGCTCTGCTTTCCAGCCACTGCTCACGGACAACGGCCTTCCCAGAAGATGGTTCGCCTGCAAGTCGAACGGCTCCGTCAACTCCGATCGAAGGTGATCCCAGTTTTCCAGCACAATGTGTTGCCTGCTGAGAAGCAATTCTCCGGAAGGTAGCTTGTCTGACTTCTTTCCATTCTCTGAGGGATCCGTCGGCATTAGATTCCAGAGATCGTTGTTTCCCCACAGCGAAAATGGCAACACGTGATCGACCGTAAAGTTGGTACGCAAGCGCTTCCCGGACCAGGTGCATTCGCTAACACCCGCATCTTGATAAGCTTGGCGTGCAAGAGCAGTTGCACGTTGCCGCTCGGGCCTCGCCAATAGCAGAGGAAGAACATCTCCCGCTGTGACTCCCTGTCGGTAACTGAACTTTTCAGTGAGCGCCGCCCAACGCAGAATCACCGCGTCTACGATCCAGTGTCCCAATAAGCTGAGTTCGCTCCAAAGATCTCCCTGCATGACGATCAGTCGTAACCGGGCGTCGTAGCGGAACACAGGTCCGGTTTCAAGCGCACCGCCAGCGTACTTAACAGGACCGGCTTGAATGGTACTTGCAATTGACTTCAAGACCTCAGATACCTGAGTGCGGACTTGCGCATCCAGTCGATTTGAGGTCCACGCAAGATGCCAGGAGGAAAGCCCCCCGTGCTCACCCTGCCCTTTAAAGTTATCAATCAATCCGGTCAGCGAAACTCTGAACTTCACGGTCTTGCCGTCCGCTCCTTCTGCCTTGGATTGCGGAATGACCGTATTCGCGGCAAAGATTGGCCAAAAGTATTGCAGCCACAGTTCAGCCACTCGCTGAATTGGTATGCCGACTTCGCCATTGGCCATCCACACCGCGAGGCGCGACTCCTGAATGGAAATTTCCGCCAACGCGCGAAAGAGCGCGAGCTTGTAAGTTGCTTCCTTCTTATCCCGGTTCAGAATTGCTTCAATTTGATCAATCGGTCGTTGCGTACCGGAATTGCGTAACTCAAACAGCAGCGTGAACCAGCTGGTGCCCGCCCTAGCCAAAGCGTCACCGTTGTCCCATCGGCCAACAAGCTGGAATCCCAGCCGCTCGAACAGTAGTGTGATTTCCCCGGGCACGTAGGGCGCGAATAATCTTCCGTCGGCATCTCGGTTATTAACGTGCGCATCACCGCGTGACAAAGGTAGCGAAACCAGGAGCCGGCCATGCGACTTGAGCAGCGCACGGATATTCAATACGGCATCAAATAGCTGGCTTTCAGGTATGTGCATGAGCACCGCACTGCACAGCACCCCGTCAAAATCGCCGCCAAACGGCTTGCCAATGTCTGGCAGCATGGCTTCGCTGATCTTTCCTGTTAACTCGGGATGATGCGCGATTGCCGCAGCACGCAACCCTGCTGACGGCTCAACGCCAAAAGTGTCGTAACCCTTCGCCATCAAACGGGCGGCATCCCTGCCCGACCCACAACCTAGATCCAGCACACGCGAGCCTTGTGGAAATGCAACGCTGAACAGTTGCTCTGCCGGACTTGATACCGCCTCATAGCGCAAAGCAACAGCGGACGCGTGCGTTTGATAATAGGCTGCGGTGCGTTCGTCCATATTCGAGACGGCATCCCGGAATTAGTTCGACTGACAGATTGGGAGAAAGTAAATCGAAATATATTCCACTATGAATCTGGTGCGGCGAAGAATCGGTCAATTGGCGAAATGATATTGGGGCATATTCCGTCATTGAATCAAAAAGTTCTTTGCGACCAAAATGGTAAGCGCGTATATTTTTGTAATCGACAGACCGACTCATCGCTAAGATAACACCCCGCACATGCGATTTTGGTGGGTTAATCAGAACCAGACTTATCGCCACGAAATCAGTGGCGGCTATCTGTGGTCGCCCAAGCGAAATGCAAATGAGGCACGAAACCCGTTTTACGAATCAATGCGCGAAGTTTCGCCTGGCGATCTGATTTTTTCGTTCAAGGACACTCGCATCGTCGCGGTCGGCATTGCTGAGTCCTATTGCTGGGAAAGTCCCAAACCGCAAGAATTCGGATTGACGGGTTCGTATTGGGAAAACATTGGATGGAAGGTCAAAGTTCACTTCTTTGAAATACAGAGTACGATCCGCCCGAAAGACCATATGGATCTTCTCGGTCCATTAAGGTCCGCAAAATACTCCCCGCTGCAGGCCAATGGCAACGGACTCCAGTCTGTTTATCTAGCCGAGATCAGTCCGGAATTTGCCGGAGTCCTGACCAGCCTGATTGGTGATGAAATTGCTCCTATTGTCCAGGCCGCTGGTGACGCGAAGCCGATCGCCGTCGATGATATCGATTTCTGGGAGTCGAGAATCGCGCTGGATATTTCAGAAAATACGGGAATTGCAGAAACGGAGCGACAGGCGATCGTTCGAGCGCGAGTTGGTCAAGGTCTGTTTAAAGAACGCGTCAGTAAGATCGAGACACGATGCCGCATCACCGGCGTGAGCAATCCGACACACTTGATCGCCAGCCATTGCAAGCCGTGGCGTGACTCATCAAACGAAGATCGATTGAACGGAGAGAACGGATTACTGCTCACCCCGTCCATCGACCATCTGTTTGACCGGGGGTTTATCGGGTTTGAGAATAACGGCCAACTGATCATCTCGCCCGTAGCGGATCGTCCGTCGCTACAGCGGATGGGAATTGAAACCGAGAGTATCGTCAACGTCGGTGGATTCACTTCGGGTCAGAAGCAATATCTCGACTTTCACCGCAACTCGGTCTTACTGATGACAAGGCGTTAGCCCACTCCTTGGCCACGTGAGTCCGTCGCCATCAGCAATTGAGCGGCCTCTG
>JADZBO010000193.1 GCA_020851995.1 Burkholderiaceae bacterium | reverse complement strand
GGCATCTTGACTGAGCCCGAGGTGATATTGACGATGCGCCCGAACTTGCGCTCGATCATTTTGTCGACCGTCCTGCGGATCAGTTCGATCGGCGTGAGCATGTTGGCATCCAGCGCGGCAATCCATTCGTCGCGGCCCCAGTCGCGGAAATTACCCGGTTTGGGTCCGCCGGCGTTGGTCACGAGGATATCCGGGTCAGGGCACTGAGCAAGCACAGCCGCCTTTCCTTCCGGGGTCGTGATGTCGGCGGCAACCGTCACGATCCGCACGCCGGTTTCCGCGCGAATGTCTGCCGCAGCGGCCTCGAGCACATCGCGCCCACGCGCCAGCATCACAAGATCGACACCCTCGCGGGCAAGCGAACGGGCGCAGGCGAGGCCTAGCCCCTTGCTCGAGGCACAAACAATGGCACGACGACCACGGATTCCAAGATCCATCTCAAATCTCCTATTAGCAGCGCGATCGGTCTACTCCGCCCGGGTGTTCGACGCTAGAACGGAATATCGTCGTCGATGTTGTCAATCGCACCGGAGCCAGTCGCGGGCGCCTGCGGACGCTGCGCCTGCGCCGGCCGGGCCGACCGTGCGGGCGGCGCTTCGCCGCCGCTCATCCCGCCGCCTTCACCACCACCCTCGCGACCGCCCAGCATCTGCATCTGATCGGCGATGACTTCGGTCGTGTAGACATCCTGACCTTCCTTGTTCTGCCACTTGCGGGTCTTCAGACGACCCTCGACATAGACCGCACGACCCTTGCGCAGGTATTCGCCGGCGATCTCGGCCAGCCGGTTATAGAACACCACGCGATGCCATTCGGTTTCTTCCCTGCGCTCGCCGCTCGTCTTGTCTTTCCAGTTGCTGGTGGTCGCAATCGACACATTGCAAATGGCCGCCCCGTCGGGGCTGTACCGCACTTCGGGGTCGCGGCCCAGATTGCCGACCAGAATCACTTTATTGACCGATGCCATACCGATCTCCGTAAAAAATCATTGATCACCGAGGGTCCGACGAAAACCCCCACTCTCCTGCCATCATGACCGGGCAGGCGACAGGACGCCAGACGCAAAACTACGCCACCCGGACAGTGTAAGACAGTATTCGAATCGCCGACGCAGACCCGACAATGGCCGGCTTTAGTGCCCCGTACCGAGCGGGCGCAATCCCCACGTCGCGGCGAGCCAGATTGCCGACAGGACGGCAGCAGCCAGAAACACCGCCGCCGGGCCGCCCCACACCGCCAGCGCACCGCCCAGCGCACCGCCCAGGAACAGCCCAAGAGCCTGCGAGGTGTTGTAAAAACCGAGCGCAAGGCCCTTGAGCTCAGAGGGCGCCACCCGAGACACCAGCGAAGGCTGGAGCGCCTCGAGGATATTGAACATGACGAAAAACCCCGTCAGCCCCGCAACCAGACCCAAAAAGCTCTGGCTGGCAGGCGCCAGCAGGGCGCAGACGACCACCAGGCCGGCAACCGCCATGCGCAGCATCGCCCGGTGTGCGCGGTGCCTTTCAGCGACGAAAACGGCGGGTACCATGAATACAAACGAAATCAGAATGACCGGCAGATACACCTTCCAGAGTTCGGCCGAATCGAGGCCTCCCAGACGGATCACCAGGGGTGGCACGACGACGAACATGGCGACCTGAATCAGGTGCAGGCAAAACACCCCGAAATTCAAGCGCAGCAAATCCACGTGCGTCAGTACCTGTACCGGACGGGCGGGCTGCGCCGGCCGCGGTGCAAGGGGCACGACCGGCACCACGAACCTGGCCACCGCCAGGCAGACCACTCCCAGCAGTGCGATCGTCCAGAACAGCCCCGCCAGCCCGCCCCAACCCACGAGCAACGGAGCCGCGACCAGGGAAACAGCGAAGGACAAACCGATCGATCCGCCCACCATGGCCATGGCGCGCGTGCGCACTTCCGGGCGCGTCGCATCGGCGAGCCAGGCGGTCACTGCGGCGGAGATCGCCCCCGCTCCCTGAATCGCGCGTCCAAGCGTAATCCACGTCAGGTCGCTGGAAAGGGCGCACACCACGCTGCCCGCCACAAACAGGAACAGCCCGGCAAGGACCACCGGTCGACGCCCCCAGCGATCCGATGCCAGCCCGAAAGGGATCTGCATGAACGCCTGCGTCAGTCCGTACATGCCCAGCGCAAGGCCCACACGGGCCGGATCGTCGCCGCCCGGCAAACCGCTTGCAGCGACCGCGAACACCGGCAACAGGAGGAACAAGCCCAGCATGCGCGCAGCAAATAGTCCCGCCAGGGCGATGCTGGCGCGACGCTCCGTGGGGTTCAACGAAAGGGATTGCTTCTTTGACATCGGTCAGTGGGCGCAGCGGCCTGAAGGTGGGCCGCTAAATTCTTCGGCGCGTTATAGTACCAAGTTCCCCTTTTTTTCCTTCATGACCCTCTGGTCAGGATACGGGGCGCATCACCAGATAACGGCCAAATGAACGACATACGCATTCGCGGGGCACGCACCCACAACCTGAAGAACGTGTCGCTTGATCTGCCGCGCCACCGGCTGGTCGTGGTGACCGGGCTTTCGGGGTCGGGAAAATCATCCCTGGCGTTCGACACGCTTTATGCCGAAGGGCAGCGGCGATATGTCGAAAGCCTGTCCGCCTACGCGCGCCAGTTTCTCCAGCTGATGGACAAACCCGATGTGGATCTCATTGAAGGGCTGTCGCCGGCCATCTCGATCGAACAGAAGGCCGCCGGGCACAATCCCCGCTCCACGGTCGGCACCATCACCGAAATCCACGACTACCTGCGGCTGTTGTACGCACGCGTAGGTACCCCGTTTTGCCCGACCCACGGACTGCCCCTCGCCGCGCAAAGCGTCAGCCAGATGGTCGACAGCGTCATGGCCTGGCCCGCGGAGCGCCGGCTGGCAATCCTTGCGCCCATGGTGCGCACTCGCAAGGGTTCGTTCGAGGACGAGTGTGCGAGCCTGCAGGCGCAAGGTTTCGTCCGCGTGCGCGTCGATGGCGCCATGGTCGACCTCGACAGCATGCCGGAGCTGGCCAAGAACGAAAAGCACAACATCGACGTGGTCATCGATCGTTTGCGTATCCGGCCGGAAAGCAAGCAGCGCCTCGCCGAAAGTTTCGAGACCGCGCTCACGCTGGCGCAGGGGCGCGTGGTCGCCCTCGATATGGACACCAGCGAAGAACACCTGTTTTCCAGCCGCTACGCGTGCCCTGTCTGCAGCCACAGCCTGCCAGAGCTTGAGCCACGCCTGTTCAGCTTCAATAACCCGGTGGGGGCCTGCCCGGCCTGCGATGGCATCGGTCATGTCGGGTTTTTCGATCCGAAGCGCGTCGTGGCGTTTCCGGAGCTCAGTCTGGGCTCGGGCGCAATTCGTGGCTGGGATCGCCGCAACGCCTTCACGTATTCGATGGTCTCGAGCCTCGCGGCGCACTACGGCTTCGATCTCGAAACACCCTGGCAGGATCTTGCCGATACGATCCGCCAAATCGTGCTGCACGGTTCGGGCGAGGTCGAGATCCCGTTTTTCTACCTGAACGAAAAGGGGCGCAGCACGGTGCGGCGCCATCCTTTCGAAGGCATCATTCCCAACCTCGAGCGACGCTGGAAGGAAACCGACTCGGCAGCGGTGCGCGAGGAGCTCGGCAAATACCGCGCCACCTGCGTGTGCCCGCAGTGCCAGGGCTCGCGCCTGCGACCCGAGGCCCGCCACGTGCGCCTCGGCAACGAGCCGATCGCCCCGCCGCCGGCGCTGCAGGGCACTCCGGCGGGCGCTCAGTGGCAGGAGGAGGGCCTGGCGATCTATGAAGTCGAGGGGCTGCCGCTGTCAGAGTGCCTGAAATGGTTCGAACGCCTGTCGCTGACGGGTGCACGCCAGGAGATCGCCCAGCGCATCGTGCGCGAAATCGCATCGCGCCTGAGTTTTCTGAACAACGTCGGACTGAACTACCTTTCGCTGGATCGCAGCGCGGACACCATCTCAGGCGGTGAGGCCCAGCGCATTCGCCTGGCCAGCCAGATCGGATCGGGCCTGACAGGCGTCATGTATGTGCTCGACGAGCCCTCCATCGGTTTGCATCAGCGCGATAACGACCGTCTGATCGCCACCCTGCACCACCTGCGCGATCTCGGCAACAGCGTGATCGTGGTGGAGCATGACGAGGACATGATTCGTCAGGCCGACTGGATCGTCGACATGGGCCCCGGTGCTGGCGAACACGGCGGGCAGGTTGTCGCTCAGGGCACACCGGCGCAGATTGAGTCAAATCCGGACTCCCTGACCGGGCAATATCTGCATGGCACACGATCGATTCGAGTGCCACCGCGCCGGCCGGTCGAACCTGACCAACCCTGGCTGGTGCTCACCGGATGCCGCGGTAACAACCTGAAGTCGGTCAGTTTGCGGATTCCGGCCGGGCGCCTGGTCTGCGTGACCGGCGTATCGGGCTCTGGCAAGTCGACGATCGTCAACGACACGCTTGCGGTCGTTGTCTCCCGAGCGCTGCACAATGCACAAAGTGAACCGGCGCCCTATGACGCGATCGAAGGACTTGAACACTTCGACAAGATCATCAGCGTCGACCAAAGCCCGATCGGGCGCACGCCGCGCAGCAACCCGGCAACCTACACCGGCTTGTTCACCCCCATACGTGAGTTGTTCGCAGGCGTCCCCGAATCACGTTCGCGGGGCTATGACGTCGGCCGGTTCAGCTTCAATGTCAAGGGCGGGCGTTGCGAAGCCTGCCAGGGCGACGGTGTCGTCAAGGTCGAAATGCACTTTCTGCCGGATATGTACGTGCCGTGCGATGTCTGTCAGAGCAAGCGCTACAACCGGGAAACCCTGGAAATCCGTTACCGGGGCCGCAATATTCATGAAGTACTCGAACTGACTGTCGAGCAGGCGCTCGGCTACTTCGACGCAGTTCCCGCCATCGCGCGCAAGCTACAGACCCTGATGGATGTGGGCCTTTCCTACCTGCGCCTTGGTCAGTCTGCGACCACGCTGTCTGGCGGCGAGGCGCAGAGGGTCAAGCTTTCCCTCGAGCTTTCGAAACGCAGCACCGGACGCACACTCTACATTCTGGACGAACCCACCACCGGTCTGCATTTCCAGGATATCGATCTGCTGCTCGGCGTACTGAATCAGCTGGTACAGGCTGGCAACACGGTGGTCGTCATAGAACACAATCTGGATGTAGTCAAGACAGCAGACTGGGTCATCGACATGGGTCCGGAAGGTGGTGACGGTGGCGGGCGTATCGTCGCCGAGGGCCGGCCGGAGGACATCGCCGCCAACCCGGCAAGCCACACGGGCCTGTATCTGGCGCGAACGCTGGAGCACATCCGGGAGTTGCAGAATCCATAGCGCCGGTTGGCTCCGCACCGTTCCGAGTCAACCGGATGCGATCCGCCGCATGCCGTCCCGAGGCGCTTAGCGCACGCCAGCGGCGCGCAGCTGACCGGCGGCTGTCTCGGGACAGGTCGTCGAAACCACTAACGGAATTGTGCTCTCGCAGGACTCGCTGGCGTTCATTTTCATGCCGTCCCCCTGGCCCCAGACGACCCTGACACTACTGGCCTTGCGGCAGCCGCCCGCCGTCGAGGAATCGCACAGATCCAGCACGGCCGTCAGCGCTTGCGCGGCCGTCGGGTATCCGCAGACCGTGGTTTTGCCCTGCGTAAGGCCACCAGACTGCACCGTGCCCTCCATGCCAACAGCGGACGCCATCCAGCCCGCACCACAGGGCGCCGGCGCTGTTCCCGGGGAGGATCCCTGGGCGGATGCCGCACCTGCACCCAGCAATGTCAGACCTAACGAGAAAACCATCCGCGAAACGAGGGATGAAGTACGTGATCGCGATCGTTGCATGATGCACTCCTTGGCGCGGGTGAAAGTCAACTTGCTGAAACCCGGCTTCGGCCAACGCGCTGGTCCTGGTCGCCGGCCGGACGAGGACGATACGCGATAACCGACGGCTCGGGACAGTTTATAAGTGATCGCCCATTTCAAAAAGCCGCTGATGCTCGCGGATGGCGTAGCGATCAGTCATGCCGGCGATATAGTCGGCGATGGCGCGTGCCTGCGTCAAATCCTCGTCGCGCCGATAGTCGGGTGGCAACAGACGCGGCTCGTGGATAAAAGCGCTGAACAGTTCCCGCACGATGCGCCGGGCTTTGTTGGTCATCCGCATGACCTTGAAATGCCGGTAGAGATTCTCGAACAGAAATTTCTTCAGCGCATCCGCCTCTTGCCGGACTCCCCCGGAAAAAGCCACCAGCGGACCGCATTGTCTGGCGGCATCAGCGTCCGCGGGCGCAACCCTGGCCAAAATCGCCCTGGTCGTGTGGGTCACGTCGGTGATCAGCGTATTGATCATGCGTCGAATCGTTTCCGCAACGGCACGACGCTGCACGATACCGGGCCAGGCTTGCAGGACTTCGGCATAGTGGCGCGCAAAGATCGGCACGGACTGCAACTGTTCCACCGTGAGCAGACCCGATCGCAACCCGTCGTCGATGTCGTGATTGTTGTAGGCAATCTCGTCCGCGAGATTGGCAAGCTGCGCCTCAAGGGACGGCTGCGTGCGCGCGATAAAGCGCTCCCCCACATCGCCCAGCAATTTGGCGTGGGCGAGCGAGCAATGCTTGAGTATTCCTTCGCGGGTCTCAAAACACAGATTGAGTCCGTTGAAGGCAGCGTAGCGCTCTTCGAGCTCGTCGACCACGCGCAGACTCTGCAGATTGTGTTCAAACCCACCCGCCTCAGGGGCAAACTCGCGCATGCAGGCATTCAGCTCATCCTGTCCCGCATGGCCGAACGGCGTATGGCCCAGGTCATGTGCAAGGGCGATCGCTTCAGTGAGGTCTTCATTCAGACCCAGACTGCGGGCCAGTACCCGCGCAATCTGGGCGACTTCCAGGGAGTGGGTCAGGCGTGTGCGAAACAGATCTCCCTCGTGGTTGATAAACACCTGGGTTTTGTACTCCAGCCGCCGGAAGGCACCCGCATGCACGATGCGATCCCGATCGCGCTGGAATTCGCTGCGATTCTGGGGCGGGGGCTCCGGATAGCGCCTTCCGCGGGTGCGATCCGATCGTGACGCGTAGGACGCCAGCGCTGACATGTCGGATCCTCAGCGCGTATTACGCTCAATGACCCGCGCCACCAGTTCTGGCGGCGCGCCGCGGCGAACCGCTTCACCAATGCGCGGCATCAGCACGAACGTGATCTCGCCATCACGGGTTTTTTTGTCCCCCCGCATCAGCGCCATCCACTGATCGGCTCCGCCGAGCCGGGGACCGGTCACAGGACAACCAATAGCGGCCACCAGCGCGCGCACCCTGTCGACGTCGGCGACCGGAAACCCCAGCAATTCAGCCGACAGATCCGCCGCCATGACCAGGCCGCAGCCGACCGCCTCGCCGTGCAGCCATGCGCCATAGCCCAGACCGGCCTCAATGGCATGCCCGAATGTATGCCCGAGGTTCAGGATCTCCCGCAGCCCGGACTCACGCTCGTCGCGCGAGACAACCCAGGCCTTGAACTCGCAAGACCGGCGGATGGCGACGGCAAGCAGGTCGGGATCGCGCGCGCGTAGCCCCTCCACATGCTGCTCGCACCAGGTTAAAAACGCGGCGTCGAGAATCAGCCCGTATTTGATGACTTCGGCCAGACCAGCGGAAATTTCGCGATCTGGCAGTGTATTAAGCACATCTGTATCGATTTCTACGGCAATTGGCTGATAAAAAGCGCCTATCATGTTCTTGCCGTGCGGGTGATTCACCGCCGTTTTACCTCCGACGGACGAGTCGACCTGCGCAAGCAGGGTGGTCGGCACCTGCACGAAGCGCACACCGCGGAGGTAGACGGCAGCGGCGAAACCCGCCATATCTCCGATCACCCCGCCGCCCAGCGCGACGATCACCGTGCGCCGGTCAAGCTGTTCGCCCAGCATGACGTCGAAGATCTGGTTCAGCGTTTCCCAGGTCTTGAAGGACTCGCCGTCCGGCAGCACCGCCGGCACGATGCGCCGGCCGGTGGTGGCAAGCACGGCACGCACACGCTCTCCGTACAGGGCATCCACGACCGGGTTGGTGACCAGCGCAATCGTGGTCGCATCGGCGGGAATGGCCTGCGCCAGCGCTTCCAGCCTGCCTGCGGCGATGTGAATCGGATAGACGCCACCCGGCGTCGCAACTTCTACGGTATGCATAAGGGGATTTCCGTGATCCTGTTGATGCCTTTCGAGTCGCCGGATCACCTGCGAGACGATCTGGCCCACGCTCGTGGCTCCGGTGTCGATGACAATGTCGGCAATCTCGGCATACAGCGCTTCGCGCTGGGCGAGCAGGTTGCGCAGCGTCGCGCGGGGATCCGCCGTGGCCAGCAAAGGACGGTTTCGATCGCGGCTGGTGCGCCGAAAAAGCTCCTCGACCGTCGCCCGCAGGTAAACAACGATGCCCCGCTCGCGCAGGGCCTGACGATTTTCGGGGGCCAGCACAGCGCCGCCGCCTGTTGCCATGATGATATTTTGGCGCCGTGAGCACTCATCGAGTACCTGGCATTCCCTTTTACGGAACCCTTGCTCGCCTTCGATCTCAAAGATCACGGGGATGCGGACCCCGCAACGCGCCTCGAGTTCGTGGTCGAGGTCGAGAAAATCGCGGTGCAGTGCCCTGGCCAGGCCTCGACCGATGGTCGTTTTGCCCGAACCCATCATGCCCACCAGAAAAATGGGCCGCAGGGGTACGTTTGGCGCAGTGCCAGACGGCACGATCCGGTCTGCCGCGGTTGGGTCAGCGGTTTGATGTGGGTCGGTCATAACGCCATTATCCCATTGACAAACACTGTCAGGCGCAAGACATCGGGGCAAATCAATGCAAAACCTTTAAAATGTCGCACGATGAGCAAATCTTCACATATGAGAGGCGATGAGCCAGAGGACGACAAACCGTCCGGCTCCCCGGTCCTCCGGTTTTTCCTCAAGCTGACCATTCTGTTCGGGGGGCTGGCAGCGTGCGCAGCGCTGCTCGTCGGGATGGCGCTCGCGCTGGCGTGGCCCAACCTGCCCGACCTGAACGCGATGACAGACTACCGGCCGCGGGTACCACTGCGCATTTTCACCGCGGACAAGGTCATGATCGGCGAGTTCGGGGAAGAGCGACGCAACGTCCTGCGCTTCAACGAAATCCCCGATGTGATGAAATCGGCCGTTCTCGCCGCCGAAGACGATCGCTTTTACCAGCACGGTGGAATCGACTGGTTTGGCGTCGTGCGCGCAGGCCTGACCAACGTCATCGCCATGTCCAAAACGCAGGGCGCCAGCACGATCACCATGCAGGTCGCCCGGAATTTTTACCTCTCATCCGAAAAGACCTGGTCGCGCAAGTTCTACGAACTGCTGCTCACCTTCAAAATCGAGGCCAGCCTCTCCAAGGACCAGATTCTCGAGCTTTACCTTAACCAGATCTACCTGGGCAACCGGGCCTATGGTTTCGCCGCGGCCTCGCGAACCTACCTGGGCAAATCGCTGTCGGATATCACTCCGGCCGAGGCTGCCCTGCTGGCGGGAATTCCTAAAGCGCCGTCGCGCTTTAACCCCATCGCCAACCGACCACGCGCCATGCTGCGCCAGCGCTACGTGCTGGGCCGCATGCACTCGCTTGGCTATCTCACCGACGCGGAATACAAGACCGCCCTCGCACAACCGATCGTCATCAAGTCAGCCGAGGGTACGCCTGCCGGCGGCTACTCCGTACACGGCGAATACGCCGCCGAACTGGCGCGCCAGCTGATGGTCAGTGTCTACCCCGATAACGTCTACTCCCGCGGCCTGAACGTCTACACCACGATCCAGTCGAAAGACCAGCAGTGGGCCTATCAGTCGTTGCGCGAGGGGGTGCTCGACTACACGCGCCGCGCACCTTTTCCGGGCCCCGAAGCACAGGTGGAGATGCCGGCAGGCATCGAGAACGACCCCGCCCGCCTGGACGAGTTCCTGGATGGAATCCTCGAAAAGCACCCGGACCGCACCGAGATGTACATCGGTGTCGTGCTCTCGGCCAAACCGGATGAGATCCGCGTCGCGCGCAGTTCGACCGACATCGTCTCGATCAAGGACAAGAAGGCGCTCGGGGTGGTGGCGCGCGCACTCAACCCCAAGTTGCCGGTGGATCAACGATTGCAGCGTGGCTCGGTGGTCTACCTGCACAAGAATACCGACTACTGGGAAATCCTGAACATGCCGACGGTTCAGGCGGCTTTCGTCGCCATGACCCCGCAGGACGGCGCGTTGCGCGCGATGGTCGGTGGCTTTGATTTCTATCACGGCAATTTCAATCGCGTCACGCAAGCCTGGCGCCAGCCAGGCTCGTCGTTCAAGCCCTTCATCTATGCAGCCTCCCTTGAACGTGGTCTGACGCCCGCGACGCTGATCTCGGACCAGCCGTTTGAACTCTCTGCCGAACAGACCGGATCCAAGGCCTGGGCTCCGAAGAACTACGGCGGGCAATATGAATCGATGCTCACGATGCGCGATGCCATCGCCAAGTCGAAGAACATGGTGTCCATCCGGATTCTGCAGGCGATCGGCCCACAATACGCGCAGGAGTACATCACGCGCTTCGGCTTCGACAAAGCGAAACATCCCGCCTATCTTCCTATGGCGCTGGGTGCTGGCGCCGTGACACCGATGCAGCTTGCCGCAGGGTTCTCGGTCTTCGCCAACGGCGGCTACCGCGTCACGCCTTTCCTGATCGACCATGTCACGGATGCCTCCGGGCAGGTGATCATGCAGGCCAAACCGACCATCGCCGGCGATTCAGCCGCTCGTGCAATCGATGCGCGCACCGCCTATGTCATGGACGATTTGCTGCGTGGCGTCGCCACCTACGGCACAGCGGCCCGGGCCAGGCAGGTTCTCAAGCGCAACGATCTGGCCGGCAAGACCGGAACGACCAACGATTCCGTCGACGCATGGTTCTCGGGATATTCACCCCAACTGGTGGGCGTTGCCTGGCTCGGATATGATCAGCCAAAATCGCTGGGCTCCAGGGAAACCGGGGGCGGCGCAGCGCTGCCGATCTGGCTGGGCTATATGACCAACGCCCTGAAAGCGTTCCCGGAAGAAAAGCGCGGCCCGACGCCCGAAGGATTGATTGTGGACGGCGGCAATTTCTACTTCACCGAGTTTCCGCCGGGTCAGGCAGTGACCCGAATCGGGCTGCAGGAAAAGGACTCGCTCGGCGATTTTCTCAACAACCTGTCCTCTGGCGGCAAGCCCGGAAACTAGTGCATTGTTTGACGCGAGTGCGACAAAGCCCAGGGGCCCTACAGCGTGACGACGAGCGAAAGACCGGACGCTTCCGAGCACAAGCGGGAAAGGGCGTCATGCAAATCCTGGCCGGCACGGGTATCCTTCCAGTTTTCGCCGTCGAAGCGATAATGAAAGGCGCCACTCCGTGCGGCAACCCAGATTTCCTGAAGCGGGGCCTGGCTGTTGATGACAATCTGGTGCCCGTTGTCAAAGACCAGATTCAGCACATGGCCCTCGCGCCTGGTCTCGACATCGAGATCCAGATTTTCAAACCAGGTGTCGGCCTGGGCCTCGACAGAATCGAGAATGCGGTCGATACGGGCAAGAAATTCGGTTTCGTTCATAATCTCTATCCTAAAGCCGGAGGGAGTTCGCAGTGACCGTTGTGATCAATGACCGCGACCTTGCCCGCATTGTAGCGATGCTGGGGCTCGTGATGTGTCTCGCCGCCTGCGGCTTCAAGGGGCCACTCTACCTTGTACCCAAGGGACCCTCCGGCCCGGTCCGCATGCCAGTCATGTCAACCTTCGGCCTGCAAATCGACGAAGGGCCCATCCCGCCATTCTTCGAAGACGACCCCACCCTGATTCCAGCCCCCATCGTAATCGAATGACAGACTATTCCAGCACTCCCCCGATTCGTCATCCGGCCGGCGCACCACATTTCCACTATCAGGACAATACGCTGTACGCGGAAGGGGTTCGCCTCACCGATCTCGCACACGCGCTCGGCACGCCGCTTTACGTCTATTCGCGCGCTGCGCTCAAGACCGCCTGGTCTGCCTATCAGCAGGCGATCAAGGGGCGAAAAGTGTTGGTTTGCTACGGCATGAAGGCCAATTCGAACCTTGCCGTTCTCCGGGAGTTCGCGGGTCTTGGCAGCGGATTTGATATCGTCTCGGGCGGCGAGCTCGCGCGGGTTCTTGCCGCTGGAGCGGACCCCTCGCGGGTCGTGTTTTCGGGCGTTGGCAAGCAGGTCTGGGAAATGGAGGCAGCGCTCAAGGCAGGCGTCAAGTGCTTCAATGTCGAATCCCTGCCCGAGTTGCGGCGGCTATCCGGGGTCGCCACAGCCGCCGGCAAGCGTGCCGCGGTTTCGCTCAGGGTCAATCCCGACGTCGATGCGCAGACGCACCCGTATATTTCAACCGGGCTGAAGGAAAACAAGTTCGGCATCGCGATCGATCAGGCGGCCAGCGCCTACGAACTGGCAGCTTCGCTGCCGGGTATCGAGATCGTTGGCGTCGATTGCCACATCGGCTCCCAGATCACCGAGGTCAGCCCGTACCTCGATGCGCTCGACAAATTGCTGACCCTCATCGACCGCCTCAAGCTCCGGGGCATCAGCCTGCGTCACCTCGATCTCGGTGGCGGCATTGGCATCCGTTATGACGACGAACAACCGATTTCCCCTTCGACGCTGCTCGATCACATCTTTGCCCAGCTCAATGCGCGGGGCCATGGCCACCTTGAGCTCGTGCTTGAGCCCGGCCGTTCACTGGTGGGCAATGCGGGGGTTCTGCTCACCACGGTCGAGTATCTCAAACATACAGAAGCGCGCAATTTCGCAATCGTCGATGCTGCCATGAACGACCTCATGCGCCCCGCACTCTACGAGGCCTGGCACGGCGTTCTGCCCGCGTTGGTGCGAGAGCAAGCCCCGGTCGTTTACGACGTCGTAGGCCCTGTCTGCGAAAGTGCGGATTGGCTTGCGAGGGCGCGCGATCTGGCCATCAACGAACAGGATGTGCTGGTGATCGAATCCGCTGGCGCCTACGGCTTCGTCATGTCCGGCAATTACAACAGCCGTGGCCGCGCCGCCGAGGTGATGGTCGATGGCGGGCAATACCATGTCGTGCGTCAGCGTGAGTCTTTCGAAGATCTGATCCGCGGCGAAAGCTTTTTGCCCTGATTGCGCCGGTCACCGGCTGGTGTCCGCGTCGTTAGTTCCGGCAATGCCGCAATCGCCCTTACCGTGATGGTCGCATTCGCCAGAGAGGAATCAGGATACCCACCGACAGCACCGTGAGCAAGCCGTAGCTCAGACCATAGCTCTTGACCAGGCCGGCCAGGATTCCAAAAAACGACGGCCCCGCCACAATGCCCAGAAAGGT
>JADZBO010000192.1 GCA_020851995.1 Burkholderiaceae bacterium | reverse complement strand
GATCCGCATTACGATTTCAAGACTTTCTACAACGAGGTCAAAAAACACGGCTACCTGCTGTACCCGGGCAAGCTGACCACGGTAGAAACATTCCGGGTCGGCTGCATCGGGCACTTCGGCGAAGCCGGAATTCCCGGTGCGGTTCGCGCCATCGAAGAAACGCTCGCCGCCATGGGAATTCGAGGGCTCGCACTGCCGGCCTGACGGGACAAATTCACGCCACCTGACCGCAACGCGATCAGGAGGTCCCCATGAGTCCAGCTACCTTTGCCGCGTGCGAAGCGGCAAGCGCTCGCGGCAGGATTTGATCAGGTTCGGGAGCGCGAGTCTCAGTCAGCCTTGATGCCCGCGGCCTTGATCACCACGCCGTAGCGGTCAAAATCCGCTTTGATTTCTTTCGCGAACTGCTCCGGCGTTCCCGGCGTCGCTTCGATTCCCAGCGTGTCGAGTTTTGCCTTCACCTCGGGCGTCGCAAGCACTGCGTTCAATTCCCTGTTGAGGAATTCCACCACCGGCCGCGGCGTTTTTGCAGGCGCAAAAACGCCCACCCAGCCGCTGACGACAAAATCCGGAATTCCGCTTTCGATGAAGGTGGGGACATCGGGGAGCGATGGCGCGCGGTCTTTGCTCGAAACCGCCACGGCGTTCAGCCGGCCATTCTTGATGTGTGCGTAAGCCCCTGCGATGGCGGTATAGACCAGCGGTATGTTGCCGCCCTGCACGTCAATCATCGCCTGACCACCACCCTTGTAGGGTATGTGCATGAGCTTAGCCCCGGTGCGCTGGTTCAGAAGTTCTATCCCAACGTGTTGCGGGCTGCCGACCCCCGAGGACCCGAAGGTCACGGTCTTGCCGGGCTGCTTGGACAGTGCAATGATCTCCTGCAGCGTTTGTGCCTCGAATTTCGGGTAGGCTACCAGCACCAGAATGGTGTCGCCAATCTTTCCGATCGGCGCAAAATCCTTGATCGTGTCGAAAGGTATCGACTGGAAGATGTGCGGGTTGATGACCATCGTGCCGTCAAATCCCAGCACCAGGGTATAGCCGTCTGGCTCAGCGGTTGCAACCAGCGCCGAACCAATATTGCCAGAAGCACCCGGTTTGTTTTCGACAATGATTTGCTGCCCGAGCCGCTTCGACAACTGATCGGCAATCAGGCGCCCGCTGGTGTCGGTGACTCCGCCGGGGCTGAACGGCACGATCAGCCGGATCGGCTTGTTGGGGAATGGCGCCTGTGCGAACGACTGGGCGCCCAGGCACGCCAGCACCAGCGCGGGCCCGACGATCAGGCAGCGATTCACCGCATTTAGGAACTTGTGCAACATGGTTTCTCCTGTGCCGTACCATTTGTTCTGCGGTATCTTACAGAACCCTGGGACTTTCTGAGTCAAATCCGACTCAGCCCGTCAGAATACCCGGGCCCAATAAAAGCATAAGGCGACACACCCATGAATGCAGCAACCTCTCTGCGCAAGCGGCTATTGCAGCCGGAAATTCTGCTGATCCCTGGCGGCGGCTCACCGCTCGAACTCCGTCTGATCGAACAGACCGGGTTTGAAGCCGCCTATGTCAGCGGCTATGCCACCGCCGCCGCACGCTACGGCGAGCCAGACATCGGCCTGTGCGCTTATGCCGAAATCGAAGATGCGGTACATGCCATGCGCCGCGTGACCAACCTCCCGCTGATTGTCGATTGCGACACCGGCTACGGGGATGTTGCCAATGTGGTCCGCACGGTGCGGGGCATGGAGCTGCTTGGAGTCGCGGCGATTCAGCTCGAAGACCAGGCCTGGCCCAAGCGCTGTGGTCACATGGACAACAAGATTGTCGAGTCGCGTGACGTTGCGGTGCGCAAGATCCGTGCGGCCGTGGCTGCCAGGCAAAATCCCGACACGCTGATCGTCGCACGCACCGATTCGCGCGGTCCCATGGGAATTCACGAAGCGCTCGACCGTTGCCTGCTGTTCAAGGAAGCCGGCGCCGACATCCTGTTTGTCGATGGCCCGCAATCGCTCGAAGAGCTTGAACAGATCGGCCGCGAACTACCCGGGCCGCTGCTCGCCAACATGTCTGAAACCGGTCTCACGCCCCTGCGATCCGCATCCGAGTTGCAGGAAATGGGATACAAAATCGCCCTGTTCCCGAGCAGCACCGTGCGACTCATGATCAAGGCCGTCGGCGATTTTCTGGAAGATCTGCGCAAGACGGGCGATTCCCGCGCGTGGGTTGATAAGATGGCCTCACTGGGTCAAACCAATACTGCGCTCGGGCTCGATGAGATCCGGGCGTTCGAATCAAAACTGCTTTCCGGGAAATAGCAACATGCTCAATATCAACCTGCAACACGCACCCCGCCTTGCGCTGAAACTGGCGGCAGTCGCCGCATCGCTACTCATGACCAGCCCCGCCGTCAACGCGGCGGATGCGGCGGCAACATGGCCCACCAAGCCTGTCACCCTGATGGTTCCTTACGCGGGTGGCGGCGGCACCGATATTCTGGCCAGACTGGTCGGCAGCAAGCTCGCTGAAATCTGGGGCCAGTCGGTGATCGTCGAAAACAAGGCTGGCGCCAACGGTGTGATCGGGTCTGCCGAAATCGCCCGATCCGCACCCGACGGCTATAAGGTCATGCTGGTGGTCGGGTCTCATGTCATCAACCCGATCCTGACCAAGAGCGTTCCCTTCGATTCCCTGAAGGACTTTACGCCGATCACGCTGCTGGCAGCCTCGCCCATGGTGCTGGTGGTACAGAAGGACGGCAAGTTTCCCGATCTTGAAACCTTCATCAAGAAGGGCAAGGAGGCTCCCATCAGCGTCGGATACTCCGAGGGCGCAACACAGCTGACCGGCGAACTCATCCGGCAGAAGGCCGGCATCAAGGTGGTACCGGTGCCGTACAAAGGCGGCTCACCGTTGATGATTGACATTGTCGGCGGTCATGTCGATTCGGGTGTCACCAGCGTGCTGACAGCGCTGCCGCATGTCAAGTCGGGCAAACTCGACGTCATCGGCACAACCGCCGACAAGAGGCTCGAAATGTATCCGAACGGAGAGACCTTCAAGCAGGCCGGCTACCCCGAAGTCGAAGCGCTAAGCTGGTATGGCCTGTTCGGCCCCAAGGGTATGCCGGACGAGGTAGTGCGCAAATTTCGCGAAAGCATGATCCAGGCAACGCAGGATCCGACCATTGCCAAAAAGCTCGCCGAACAAGGCGCAACCATTTACCTGAACTCCCAGGCCGATTTCATCAAGTTCCTGGAGGGCGAGAAAATCAAGTGGGCGAATGTCGCGAAGGCGGGGAACATTCAGCAGGAATAAGTTTTCGGACACACCGTGCGGCTACCTAGCGAAGTTCCACTTTACCCAGTGGGCCTTCGATGGTGGCAATCAGCGCGGGCTCGGAAGCCGATGTGACTTGCATTTCGATATCCAGTGCCCTGAGCATTGAACTGATTTTTTCGGGGTTCGGATGTTCGGCCCTCAGGCTTAAAAGGGTCAGTCCCGGCGCTGCGGTGAGTGCCGGGTGCGGCGACTGTTCCCAGTCGATATAAAACGGTATCAGGTTTGCCTGGGGATCTGATGACGGTGTCGTCATCTGCCAATGCAGTTTCACGCCATCGGAACGCTGACGCTCAACATTCATGACCGCGCCAAGCGAGACGCCTTTATTCGCAGCGGTGGTACGTCGGTCTTCCAGTCGGTCGCTGCGGACAGCCCAGCTTACGATCTTGGGGGACGTCAGTGAATCAACCCCAAAGGGGCGGGGTTGGGCAGGTTCGGGCTGATCGAGATCCGGACCAATGATTTCGAGATAAGTTGAAGGCCCCAAAGCCAGCAATTCGTTGCGTGTTCCGGCACCGGTATGCGAACCGCCCGGACTCGCACGCACACCAAGGCGTTGCTCCAGTTCTTTGACGCTGCGTTGTATGTCGGGCGTTGCGAAGACGATGTGATCGACTGCAATCGGTTGCGTGTGTCGCCCCGCGGAATCAGCGAG
>JADZBO010000191.1 GCA_020851995.1 Burkholderiaceae bacterium | reverse complement strand
CAGCACTTCGGTATGACCGTTGAGCAGGCTGCAGACAGCGCGATTCAGATTGCCAACTCCAACATCGTGCGTGCGATTCAGGTGATTTCGACAGAGCGCGGCATCGATCCCCGCGATAGCGTGCTCGTACCTTATGGCGGCGCGGGACCCTTGCATGCGCCGCAGGTCGCACTCGACCTCGGAATCCGCACGGTCGTTGTTCCCCCGAATGCAGGGGTCATCTCTGCCTACGGGCTTGTCGCGAGCGATTTCATCCAGTTCGAATCCTTGACCCGTCGTGGCCTGCTCAATGAGGGCGCCGGAGCCTGGGTCCAGGCAATTTATGCAGAAATGCTCGAAAGAGCCCTCGCCCGTGCGGCCGAGATGCAACTGGGCAGCCAGCTGTCAATTGGTTTCGTGGCGGACATGCGGTTCGTTGGCCAGGCATTCGAAGTTCCGGTCGAAATCGAAACGTCGCGCATCGACACCCTGAGTTCCGCTCTGCTGCGCGAACTATTCGGCGCCATGCACCAGAAGTTGTTTTTCTTTGGCGCTGAGGACGACAAGCCGATTGAGTTCGTTTCGTTTCGCCTTGGCATCACCGCTGCGCTCAAGGATTTGCCTTTGCTCACCGAGTCGGCCGGCCAGCGGGTCGAGCCACGCACCATCGACGTATTTGATGGAAGAGCCTGGCACCAGACCCGACTGCAAAGCCGCAGCGACCTGACAGTGGGACATCCCGTTGCAGGTCCGGCGCTACTGGACGATCCAACCTGCACTTTGCTTGTACCGGCTGGTTGGAGCGCCGAACGTGACAGCAGCGACAACGTCATCCTGACGTACAAGGAGTAAACCGATGAATCAGGTTGCAATCAATCAGTCGGCCAACGCCGCACTTGATCCGGTCGATCAGGCTGTCATCAGCCAGGCGCTGATCGCAGCAGCCCGCGAGATGGGTGTCAAGCTGATCCGGTCCGCGTACTCCACCATCATTCGCGAAGCGGCGGATGCATCGGCCGTTTTGTTCGACCACCAGGGAAGGGTGATCGCGCAATCGGAACTGATCCCGATGCAACTCGGGCCCATGTCCGAGATCTTCCGGTCCTGCGCCGCCAAGTATCCGATCGAAAAGTTATGCGACGGCGATTTCTACATCAGCAACGATCCTTACTCAGGTGGCCAGCATCTGCAGGATGTGTTTATTTTTTCCCCGATCTTTCTGGACGAGGAACTGGTGGGTTTCGCGGGAACGGTCGCACACCATCTGGATCTGGGCGGCGGCAATCCAGGTCTGACGACTGAAGCGGTGGACGTGCACGCTGAGGGTCTTATCTTTCCGGCACAATGTTACAACCATGCGCGTGACTGGGAGAGTGGCGGTGCGCTGCGCAATCTGGTGGCGGCGAACATCCGCGTCCCGGCCCAGACCATCGGTGATTTTGATGCGCAGTTCGCGGCGCAGAGCGTCGGGGGCGAACGGCTCAAGCAGTTGTGCCGCAAGTACGGCGTCGCGGTCATGCGTCAGGCAATGGATGGATTGATTGCCTATTCGGAAGCACGCGTGCGTTCCGTGATCGCGTCACTTCCCGATGGTACTTACGAAGGCGAGGATTTTGTTGACGATGACGGTATCACCGATACTCCGCTGCGCGTCAAGGCGCGCGTGACTGTCTCGGGCGACACGATTGATATTGATTTTGAAGGAACCTGTGAGCAGGTCAAGCGCAATCTGAATTGCCCATGGTCTTCGACCATTGCCGCGGCGCTTACGGCGGTGAAAGCCGCGTTGACGCCACCCGACATTCCGTTCAATGAAGGACTCAAGGCCGCAGTGACGATCCGCGCGCCCAAAGGCTGCCTGGTGAATCCGAGTTACCCGGCTCCGGTTCGGGCCCGGATGGAGGCTGCCTATCGTGCGTTCAATGCGGTACTCAAGGCGCTGGCCGGGATTGTGCCGACCAACGTCATCGCGGGCGGAAACGATTCGACGATGGTGACTTCGATTAGCGCACTCAAAAACGGTCGCTATCGCGTCTACCTTGAGGTCTATGGTGGCGGCTATGGCGCTTCCAACATTCTGGATGGCTGCGACGCAGTCGATTCCCCGCTGTCGAACTGCACCAATACGCCGATCGAGGCGACGGATATGGATTTTGATCATTTCCGGGTGATCGGCTATGGCTTGACGCCAGACTCCTGCGGGCATGGCAAGCATCGCGGTGGGCTTGGATTTTTCCGCAGTTTTGAAATCCTGGCTGATGGAGTGAATTTCGCGATGTATGCCGATCGATTCCGGATTGCGCCGTACGGACTCTTTGGCGGAACCGATGGAGTACCCGGGCGTTGTGAGGTGTTGCGCGGCGGCAAGATTATCTCGATCAAGAGTAAGGACAGCGCCATTCTGTGCAAGGGTGACGTGCTGACCATTTACACCGCCGGCGGCGGCGGATACGGGTCGGTCCGCGAGCGCAACCCGGCCGCTGTCGCGCATGATGTGAAACATGGCTATCTTTCCGCGGCAACCGCCGCGGGTGCGTACGGCACTACCGGTTAATTTTCGTAGTTCCATTCCACGCGCCGCGTGGTTCATCGTTTCGTTACCGTCTTTACCGTTCAGGGAGTGCAACATCATGAAGCGCAGAGATCTTCTCAAGCTTGCGGCTACAGCGCCCGTTTCGCTGTCCTTTCCGATGATCGCTGGCTCCGCGCGCGCGGCCGAAGGCGATTTGCTGCTCGGTGGCATCTGGTCCGTATCCGGCTATGCCACGAATGTCGGTGCCACGCTCAACACGGGATGCAAGTACGCCGTCGAGGCGCTCGGACCGTCTACCGGTCGCAAAGTCGATTACGTGATGGCCGACGATCGCAGCGATCCCGGTCAGTCAGTCCGCCAGTTGCAGGAACTGATCGCCAAGCGCGACTGCAAATATTTTGTCGGCAGTACCAACTCAGGTATCGCTTTGGCGGTTGGCAAAGAGGCCTACGCCAAGAAGGTCGTGTACTCCAGCGTTGGCGGCGCCGACGAAATTACTGGCAAGGATTGCAATCGCTATATGTTTCGCTGGCCGGCCAGCACGTACAGCGCGATTCACGCCACTCTGCGCCCCATGATTGAATCGATGCCCCAGGCCAAGCGCTGGTACACGATCACCGGT
>JADZBO010000190.1 GCA_020851995.1 Burkholderiaceae bacterium | reverse complement strand
TCAAGCGCGTTAGAAACTGATCTGCAAGTCCTCGCTACCAACCGGCTTCTTGAGGCGCTGGTCGAAAGCGAGAACCGGATGAAGCAGCGCGTCAATCTTTTGCGCGAGGTTGTCTTCGAGCTTGATGACAGTGGCACCATTGTCTTTCTGAATTCTGCCTGGTCCCGTCTCATGGGTACGGATGTGCAGAGTGCAGTCGGCTTGCGGTTGAGCGACTTCATCGTTCCGGAAGATCAGCACACCTACAGGGCAATATTGTCCGATACCGCAGCGTTCGACCAACCGTCTCCGCCGGTCGTTCGCATGTCGAAACCCAATGGCCTCATTGCCTGGGTGGAGCTTTCTGTTGTCGGCCTTCCAAAAATGGGGCACGTCGGAACGCTGCACGATGTCACCGAACAACAGAACAACCGTCAGGAACTGGAGCTGTTGTCACTGGTCGTCAATGCAACGGACAACTTTGTCGTGATTACGGATGCGTTCGGAAAAATTGAATGGGTCAACGCCTCTTTCCTGCGCAAGACGGGGTACCGGTTTGGTGAAATAAAGGGAATGTCACCCGGACGTTTGTTGCAAGGCCCAGGCACCGACCAGAAAGAAATCGCGCGGATTTCAACCGAACTTGGCAATAAAAAACCTGTCGAATCCAAAATCCTCAATTACACCAGCACTGGCGAAGAGTATTGGACCACGATGCATATCAATCCAATCTTCAACAAACAGGGCAATATCGAGCGGTTTATCTCGGTCCAGGCTGATACGACCGGTTTGCACAAGGTGCAGGCTGAACTGGCCGAGGCGATTGACCGCGAACTGACGACTGGCAAAGAGATTCAGAGGGTATTGCTGCTTGGGGAAGTGCCCACGGGCATTCATGGAGCCTATATCGGCAAGCTGAGCGAGCCTTCAAAAGGCATCGATGGGGATTTCTTCACCATCAACAAATACAGCGACACCTGCTTTGACCTTCTCATCGGTGACGTCATGGGCAAGGGCATTCCTGCGGCACTGATTGGCGCCGCAATCAAGAACGCCTATTACAAGGTGCTCACGCACCTGCTGGCCTTGCCCTCAGGTGACGGATGCTTGCCTCAGCCTGAGGCGATCATTAATGCACTGCACGAGTTGATGACGCCGCGATTGATCGCCCTGGATGCATTCGTGACGCTGACGCTCTATCGCTTCGATCTGGAGGCCGGCACCCTGACGTTCTGCAATGCCGGCCATACGCCGGGACTGGTCTACAACCCGCTTGAGGATTGGCCACGTTCAATCCTGGGCGAAAATCTTCCCATCGGTGTGATGCCGAATGAAGTTTATGTTCAAAGCAGCATTCCGGTCGGTCCGGGTGACGTCCTGTTGGCCTATTCCGACGGAATCACGGAGGCGCAAAACGCCGAGCATGAGGAATATGGCGAGCAGCGGCTCTGCCAGTTGTTGCGGGCGAGCAAGGCCATTAAACTGCACCCTTCAGTCGTGCTCGAGGCGCTGCGGCACGATCTGCGCAAGTTTACGGGCAGTCAGCAGCCGTCGGATGACCGGACTGCGGTGTTGATTAAGCTGGACGACAGACGTGGCCCGCTCCGCAGGGGCATCGCACATCGACGCGCGCCGGAACTATTCACCTTAAACTGGGGTTTTGGCGCGTTAGGTGAACTGCGCGCACGAGTCCATGCGGCAGCAGGCATACTCACCGAGGATGAAAGAGATGCCTTGACACTCGCAACGTTCGAGGCCGCGACCAATATCATTCGCCATGCCGCGCCCTCAAGCACAGACGCAACGATCTGCTGCAGCATTACCAACGAAAATGCGGCGGTCACTGTCGAACTGATTTATGCGGGCGAACCGTTCACGCCTCCCCCGGCGGTCGGGTCTGATTTCAGCGGCAACAGCGAGGGCGGTTTCGGTCTGTATATCATCGAACAATCCGTCGATTCCGTCGAGTACGGTAGTTCTATGCAAGGCATTGCCAGCATTCGACTGACCAAGGCCTGCTCCCGGCACCCTCACTGACGCGCTGTCAAAAGGATCGCGCGCGACGACCAGTACCAAATTCATCAGAGGCCGCTCTACCGGAGACGGTTAGCGACATAAAGCTGCCTCCTCCGCCAAATACCTGGCTCTTGGCTCTTCGGCTCTTCCCCATTACGGGGTATCGACGACGCCGAATTAATACGGAAATTGAACGCCGTTAACAGGCGGCGAGAAACCTATCACCACGCCACCCGATCCGGCAACCAAAACCCGTCACGACAGGGCTCCTAGAGATTCAGGAACTCAACCTTGCCATTCTCCAGATTGTAGATTCCACCCACAACCTTCAGTTGACCGGCCCGAACCCGTTTGCGCAGAACCGGCGTCGATTCCTGCAGGGACTGGACTCCCAGGATCACGTTTTCGCGCACAGCGGCCTGCAGGAGATCCGTTGGATTTGTCTTCAAGGCAGCACGAACTGCCGGTGCCAGGTCGCTTGTGAGATTCTGAATGTGGCCAGGAAAACTTTCGGCCCCCTCTTCGGCCTTGATGGCAGCCCCGATTGCGCCGCAACTGGTATGACCCAGAACGACAATCAGAGGTGCCTGAAGCACGGCGGTGCCATATTCAAGGCTAGCCAGAAGCGGCGGCGTCACATAGTTGCCGGCCACCCGTGTCACAAACAGATCCCCGCGTTCCGCGTCAAAGCAGAGTTCCGGAGCAATGCGTGAATCGGCGCAACTCAGTAAGCAGGCGTAGGGGTTCTGCCCCTTGGCCAGCGCAGCGCGGGTAGACGTATGATCCGCCGGACGCGTGGCATTGGCGACATAGCGCGCATTCCCCTTGATCAGGCGATCCAGCGCCGCATCAGGGCTGATGACATTGTCGGGTTTGGGCAACACGGGATCGGCCGCATAGGCCGGCAGCGCTGACACCGCGAAACCGAGCCCCGCGAACTTCAGGAACCCCCGGCGCTGAGTGGAAACGGTGTGCTTCGCCGTGCATTTCTGACACATTGGGAACCCCTGGGTTGGCCGACGGTTGCGCTTAGCCTGAGTATAGAGCGGTCAAACACACCACACAATCGGGAATGACCACACACCGCTCGATTGGTCGGCCTATTTAAGGGCACCTCTCTCACTCCCCCAAAGAGTCCGTTTGTTCAAGTTCTCTGCGGGGGGGGTTACCTGCACTCCATCACGATACGTGATCAAAAAGACAGCAAAGACCATCACGATTGGTGAATGTGCTCACGCAGAGAGGACGGAATTTGCTAAAGGTCAGCATTCAACCGGCGCCAGCAGTGTAAGCTGACGCTAAGCATCTTGAAGTGCCAATTTTGGTGTTTATCTGGTTGTGTGGGAGCGAATGATGAATCGTATATTTTTAACTTCAGTACTGGCTTTGGGGCTAGGTTTCGCCGCCCTACCCGCGAGCGCCGTCGTTTATTGCAACAGCGTAGGCGTACCCAAAGGATGTGTCGTGCGCCCAGTAGCAACCCCCGGTGTCGGCGCTCCCGGCGTTGGGGTTGCGCCCGGCGTTGGCGTAGGCGCACCCGGCGTTGGAGTTGCGCCCGGCGTTGGCGTAGGCGCTCCCGGCGTTGGGGTCGCACCCGGCGTTGGCGTAGGCGCACCCGGGGTGGGAGTGCGGGATCCCGGTATCAACCAACCCGGGGCTGCTGGGAATGTGGGCGCGCCAGGCGTTG
>JADZBO010000189.1 GCA_020851995.1 Burkholderiaceae bacterium | reverse complement strand
GGTCCAAAGCGGCTGTTTTCATCGCTGTTGGTGCCCTTTTACTGCTCTCGGCTTGCAAGCGTGCAGACGAGGTGGCGGCACCTGAAATTCGCCCGGTGCGCTTCACGACGATTGAAAGTCGCGCCACCAATGGCGTTGTGTCGCTGACCGGAACGGTACAGGCACAGACCGAGATCAACCTGGCCTTTCGAATCGACGGCCGCCTGATCGAACGCACCGTCGACATCGGCGACACGGTCAAGCCCGGCCAGCTCGTCGCACGTCTTGATTCGCAAAACGAGGAAACCGGCGTCCAGTCGGTGCGTGCCCAGCTGACCGCCGCGCGGGCGCAATTGGTCGAAGCACGCAACAATCACGCTCGAATGCGCGATCTGGTGGCCGAGGCCGCCGTGTCACGCGCCACATTCGACCAGGCCGTGGCCTTGCTCAAGACCGCAGAGTCACAGGTGGAATCCGTGCAGGCGCAACTGACCCTGGCGGAGAACCGGCTCAGCTACACACGCCTTTTTTCAGATGTCGCAGGTGTCGTCACTGCGCGCGGCCCGGAACCGGGTGAAGTCGTGTCGGCCGGGCGCATGATTGTCCAGGTCGCCCGCGAAGGCGCCCGTGACGCCGTCTTCGGTGTCACAGCCCAGATAAAGGACCTGGCCCCCAAAAATCCGGAAATTAAAATTGTCCTGACCAGTGATCCCACAGTCTCGGCCATTGGCCGAGTCCGTGAAGTTTCGCCGCGCGCCGATGCCGTCACGGGTACGTTCGCTGTACGGGTTCGGCTGATCGACCCGCCTGCCGCCATGCGACTGGGCAGCACAATCACGGGGTCGATGCATCTGGACGGCACCAACGACATCGAAATTCCCGCTTCCGCACTGACGCGCTCCGGCGGAACCCCCGCAGTCTGGGTCGTCGATCCGAAAGCGCTGACGGTGTCATTGCGTCAAATTGAGGTCAAGTCACAGAACGCAACAAACGTCCAAATCGGATCTGGTCTGAATGCCGGTGACATCGTCGTGACCGCAGGGGTGCAGGCGCTGAGCCCGGGTCAGAAAGTGCGACTGCTTGGAACCAAATCGTGATCGGGCCAAATCTATCCGAATGGGCGCTCTCCAAGCGCTCGCTGGTCGTATTCCTGATGATCGTCGCGGTCGTGGCGGGCACGCTGTCGTTCTTGCGACTGGGGCGCGGGGAAGACCCGGCGTTTACGTTTCGCACCATGGTGGTGGGAGCCGCATGGCCGGGCGCCACGGTCGACGAGACCCTGTTGCAAGTGACCGAGCGTCTTGAACGCACTCTCCAGGAAACCCCCTATCTTGACCGTGTCCGCAGCTACACGACCGCGGGCCAGACCACGATTTTCGTCGACCTCAAACAGTCAACTCCGCCGGCCTCAGTGCCGGACGTCTGGTACCAGGTCCGCAAGAACATCGGTGACATGCGCGGGACGCTGCCCGCCGGTGTCATCGGGCCCGGATTTAATGACGATTTCGGTGATACCTTCGGCATCATTTATGCGTTTACCGCAGACGGTTTCACCTTCCGGGAATTGCGCGACTATGTCGAAGCCGCGCGCTCCCAACTGCTGCATGTGCCCGACGTCTCGAAGATCGAAGTGCTGGGCGCTCAGGACGAGCAAATCTACCTTGAGTTTTCTACCGAACGCCTGGCGGGACTGAGGCTGAGCCTGCCCGCGATTCTGGCCACGCTGCAGGCGCAGAACCTGGTCCGCCCCGCCGGAACCATCCAGACCGACCAGGAGCGTGTATTCCTGCGCGTCACCGGCGGATTTGATTCCGAACGCGACATCGAAGCACTGACGCTCGTCGATGGGGGGCGCCTGATCCGCCTCGGTGATATCGCGACTGTCAGGCGCGGTATTGTCGATCCACCCCAGCCCATGTTCCGCGTCAACGGGCAACCTGCGATCGGGCTGGCGATCGCCATGCGCGACGCCGGCGATATCCTGGCGCTTGGGCGCAATGTGCGTGCGGTCATGGCCGACGTCCGCGCCGATCTGCCACAGGGTATCGAACCGGTGCTGGTTGCCGACCAGGCGGTCACGGTCGATGTGGCCATCAACGATTTCATGACCTCGCTGTGGCAGGCGATCATCATCATTCTGGCCTGCAGTTTCGTCAGTCTGGGGGTACGGCCAGGTGCTGTGGTGGCGCTTGCGATACCGTTTACGCTGGCGATCGTGTTCGCCGTCATGGATGTCGCGAATATCGATCTCCATCGCATTTCCCTGGGTGCGCTCATCATCGCGCTGACGTTGCTGGTCGACGACGCGATGACCACCGTCGACGCCATGATCCGCCGGCTCAGCGCAGGCGACAGCAAAGATCAGGCAGCGACCTTTGCCTACCGCACGCTGGCCGCACCGATGCTGATCGGCACGCTGGTCACCATTGCCAGTTTTGTACCGATCGGATTCGCCAAGAGTTCCGCGGGCGAGTACACGTTCTCGATTTTTTCGGTGGTTGGCATTTCGCTGATCGTTTCCTGGCTGGTTGCGGTCATTTTCGCCCCGCTGATCGGCAAGGCCATCCTGAAGGCGCCCAAACAGGAGGCGAACCCAAAGCCCAGCAAGCTGATCGCCGGCTACAGTGCCTTCCTGCAAGGCGCCATCCGCATGAAATGGCTGACCATCGGTCTGACTCTCGCTGCCTTTGTGCTTTCGCTGTTTCTGTCCCGTTTTGTTTCGCAGCAGTTCTTCCCGTCATCCGACCGGCCTGAACTGACGGTTGACCTGACGCTGCGACAAAACGCGTCGATCTATGCCACCGAGACGCAGGCAAAGCGTCTTGAGGCCGTGCTGAACGGTGATCCCGACGTCGATCACTACAGCACCTATGTGGGACGTGGCGCCATTCGCTTCATCCTGACGCTGAATGTCCAGTTGCCCAACCCGTTCTTTGCGCAGTTCGTGATCGTCGCCAAGGACATCCAGGCGCGCGAGCGGTTGCGGGTCAAGCTTGAAAACGTGCTTGCCGAACAGTTTCCCGAGGTGATCGCCCGGGTCTCACCGCTTGAACTCGGCCCTCCGGTCGGCTGGCCCCTGCAGTACCGGGTCTCCGGCCCAGACAAGGACGAGGTACGTCGGATCGCGCTGGATCTGGCGAAACTGATTGGCACCGATCCGCGAACCCGGCTGACCAACTACGACTGGATGGAGCCGGCGCGGCAGATCCGTGTGCGCGTCAACCAGGAAGAAGCCCGACAACTGGGCATCAGCTCAAGTGCGCTGGCCAGTGTGCTCAACGCGGCGATGACCGGTTCAACGGTCACGCAGGTGCGCGACGATATCTACCTCGTCAACGTGGTGGCCCGCGCAACGGACGAACAACGGGCGTCGCTCTCGACACTCAGTTCGCT
>JADZBO010000188.1 GCA_020851995.1 Burkholderiaceae bacterium | reverse complement strand
CGAACCGATTCGGGTCCCACCAGCCTGATTTTGATCGACCTCGGTCGTGGTCGCCACCGGATGGGCGGGTCGATTCTGGCGCAGGTCTGCAATCAGGTCGGTGAAACGACCCCCGATATCGATGACGTCAACGCGCTGCGCGCCTTCTTTGTGACTGTGCGGGCCCTGGCCCAGCAGGGTGTCATCCTTGCCTATCACGATCGTTCCGATGGTGGCCTCTTCGTCGCAGCGTGCGAGATGGCCTTTGCGGGCCATACCGGGGTTTCACTCAACCTCGATATGCTGACGATCGACGAAAACGCCGCCGACTGGGGTGATTACAAGATTCGGCCGGCGCAGGTTTCCGTGCAGCGCGACGAACTCACGCTCAAGGCGTTGTTTTCCGAGGAAGCGGGTGCGGTAATCCAGGTTCCTGCGGGCGAGCGCGACGCGGTCATGCAGGTTCTGCGCGCAGCGGGGCTTTCAGCGTGTTCGCACGTCATCGGATCGCTCAACGGTTCGGACGAAATCGAAATCTTCCGCGATGGCCGTCGCATCTGGGGCCGGGCCCGGTCCGAACTTGGCCAGATCTGGAGCGAAGTCAGCTACCGCATCGCCGCGCAACGGGACAACGCCGACTGCGCCAAAGCCGAATACGATACCTGGCTCGACGTCGCGGACGCCGGAATCACGACCGCGGTCGCTTTCGATCCGCAGCAGGACATTGCCGCCCCCTACGTGAACAGCGGTGCGCGTCCCCGGGTCGCAATCCTGCGCGAGCAGGGTTGCAACAGCCAGGTTGAAATGGCCTGGGCCTTTGACAAAGCGGGCTTTGAGGCCTGGGATGTCCACATGACCGATCTGCAGTCCGGATACCTCGATTTGTCGGGATTTCAGGGCCTTGTTGCGGTCGGCGGATTCAGTTACGGCGATACCTTGGGTGCCGGGGAAGGCTGGGCGCGCAGCATCTTGTTCAATCCCGAACTCTACGACAAGTTCGCGGGCTATTTTTCCCGCAAAGACACGTTCGGGCTCGGCGTCTGCAATGGCTGCCAGATGATGGCGGCGCTTGCGACCATCATCCCGGGTGCAGAGGCCTGGCCGCGGTTTACGCGCAATCGCTCCGAGAAATACGAAGCCCGGCTGTCACTGGTCGAGATCATGGATTCACCGTCACTCTTTTTTCAGGGCATGGCCGCCACGCGCATTCCGGTTGCCGTCGCCCACGGCGAGGGTTTCGCCAATTTTGACCGGCAGGGTAATGCAGCAAACGTCATTGCTGCCATGCGCTTTGTGGATCACCGGGGCGCCGCGACCGAGGCCTATCCCTACAACCCGAATGGCAGCCCAGCCGGCCTGACTTCCGTCACCACGGCTGACGGGCGGTTTACCGTGCTCATGCCTCATCCCGAACGTGTCACCCGCAACGTGATGATGTCATGGTCGCCGGCGCGCTGGGGCCAGGCCGACACCGGCGGCCCCTACACGCCCTGGATGCGGTTCTTTCAGAACGCCCGTCGTCATCTGGGCTAGTGGCCTGGCGCTGCACCAGGGTGATGACGCAGCACTACGCGCCCCGCATGTCGACGATCATGGCGGTGGTTGTGGCAAACGCGTGCAGTTTGCCGTCCGGCCCGATCAACCGGCCTTCGGCCGTCGCGACGCTACGCCCCACCTGGATCACATTGGCGATTGCGCGCACGCGCCCGACATCCGGAAAGATGGCGCGCGTCATCTTCACGCTCAGATCCAGCGTCCCGTAGCCTTTGCCGGCGGGCAGCATCGTGTGGATCGCGTTGCCCAGCGCGGCGTCCATGATGGTTGAAAACCAGCCACCGTGTACCGAGCCCTGCACATTCAGCACATGTTCGGTGGGATTGCCCTGAACGACTGCCCGGCCCGGTTCGACCTCAATGATCAGATAGTTGAGCGTTTTCGCCATCGGCCCATTGGGCAGATCGCCGCAGCGCACGGCCTGCATGATCTCCATGCCAGTCATCTTGCCGACCGTTTCGCGCGTGATTGTTCCCGCCCGCCGGCCGTGCTGCATCGCCTGCAGCAACCGTTGCTCTTCTTCGATCCAGCTCTGCAATGTACTTTCTGTGCTCATGTCCTGCTTTCCCCTCAATTGAATTGTTCTGATCGCTGAAATACCCGCGCCGCAAGGATGACGTCTGGCACGGCATCGGTGGAATGTTTGCCACGGCAGCGATGGAATTTTTGCATCACTTTGGAAAATTCCGAAACCCGCCGAAAACCTAACAAATCATTAGTATCACAAGGGCGCACTTCGCACCACTCCGTAGAAAGACACGGCGCCTTTGCGTATAATCTTGCTTTGCGCCCGGAGCTCTTATGCGTCTCATCCAAACAGCGCTCACCTTCGACGATGTGTTGCTGGTGCCCGCGTTTTCCCAGGTCTTGCCGCGCGACACATCCCTTGTCACCCGACTGACCCGCAACATCTCCCTGAACATTCCGCTGGTTTCCGCTGCCATGGACACCGTGACGGAATATCGCCTGGCCATCGCCATGGCGCAGGAAGGCGGGATCGGAATCATCCACAAGAACCTCACCGCCGACCAGCAGGCGCATGAAGTCGCCCGCGTCAAGCGCCACGAATTCGGTATTGTCACCGATCCGATCACGGTCACGCCCGACATGAAGGTTCGGGATGCGATTGCCTTGCAGCGTCAGCACGGCATCTCCGGTCTGCCGGTGGTGCAGGGCGGCAAGGTCGTCGGCATTGTCACCAACCGTGATCTGCGCTTCGAGGATCGGCTGGATGAATCCATCCGCGCCGTCATGACGCCGCAAGAGCGCTTGATCACCATGCGCGAGGGCGCAACGCTCGACATGGCGCAAACGCTGATGCACAAGCATCGGCTCGAGCGTGTCCTGATCGTCAACGATGCGTTTGAACTCCGGGGTCTCGCCACGGTCAAGGACATCGTCAAAAACACCGAGCACCCCGCGGCAAACAAGGATGGCCACGGGCAGTTGCGCGTCGGCGCCGCCGTCGGCGTGGGCGAAGGTACTGAAGAGCGCGTCGAAAAGCTTGCTGCCGCGGGTGTCGATGTGATCGTGGTCGACACGGCGCACGGCCATTCCGCCGGTGTGATCGAGCGGGTACGCTGGGTCAAGACCAATTACCCCAAGGTGGAAGTGATCGGCGGCAACATCGCGACGGCAGACGCCGCGCGTGCCTTGCTGAATGCCGGTGCCGATGCCGTCAAGGTCGGGATCGGCCCGGGTTCGATCTGCACCACCCGCATCGTTGCCGGCGTCGGTGTTCCCCAGATCACGGCCATCTCCGACGTATCCAAGGCGCTGGAGGGCACTGGTGTTCCGTTGATCGCGGACGGCGGGATCCGTTTCTCTGGCGACGTGGCCAAGGCGATCGCCGCCGGTGCATCAACCGTGATGATGGGCGGCATGTTCGCCGGCACTGAAGAGGCCCCTGGCGAAGTCGTGCTCTATCAGGGGCGGTCATACAAGTCTTACCGCGGCATGGGCAGCCTGGGCGCGATGACTGAAGGCTCCGCTGACCGGTATTTCCAGGACCCCGCCAACAATGCGGACAAACTGGTACCCGAAGGGATCGAAGGACGTGTTCCGTACAAGGGCAGTGTGCTGGCGATCATCTTCCAGTTGGTCGGCGGCTTGCGGGCGTCGATGGGCTACTGCGGTTGCGCGTCGATCGAAGACATGCGCTCCAAACCGCATTTTGTCCAGATCACGGCGGCCGGAATCCGCGAGTCACACGTCCATGACGTTCAGATCACCAAGGAAGCGCCGAACTATCGCGCGGACTAATCGCCGATTGAATTGCGCGGGCTCTGATGCCCGCGCAACGACCCACTTACAGGTTTTTCTTCCATGCATCAGCGCATTCTGATCCTCGATTATGGTTCACAGGTTTCCCAGCTCATCGCCCGCCGTGTGCGCGAAGCAGGCGTCTACTGCGAACTCCATGCGGGCGACGTCTCTGAAGACTTCCTCCAGGCCCAGGCATCCCAGGGTCTCAAGGGCATCATTCTCTCGGGTAGCCATGCCTCCGCCTATGATGAAGCCTCGTTGAAGGTGCCGGCCGCAGTCTTCGGCCTCGGCGTCCCTGTCCTGGGCATTTGCTATGGCATGCAGGCCATGGCGCAGCAACTCGGCGGCGCGGTCAGTCACGCGGATCACCGCGAGTTCGGCTACGCTGAGGTGCGCGCGCGCGGTCATACGCGATTACTGAACGATATCGAAGATTTCCGCACCGACGAAGGCCACGGCATCCTGAAGGTCTGGATGAGCCATGGCGACCAGGTCACCCGCCTGCCCGATGGATTCAAGGTCATGGCGTCCACGGATTCCTGCCCGATCGCCGCGATGGCGGACGAGGAGCGCCGCTTTTACGGCGTCCAGTTCCATCCGGAAGTCACCCATACGCTGCAGGGAAGGGCACTGCTTGCCCGGTTCGTCAACGAAATCTGTGAGTGTGACGGCGACTGGAATATGCCGGATTACGTTGACGAGGCTGTGGCCCGGATCAAGGCCCAGGTCGGTGACGAGGAAGTCATCCTCGGGCTTTCAGGCGGGGTCGATTCGTCGGTTGCCGCAGCACTGATTCACCGCGCGATCGGCGATCGTCTGACCTGCGTGTTTGTCGATCACGGATTGTTGCGCCTGAACGAAGCCGAGCAGGTCATGGAGACCTTCGCGGTCAACATGGGAATCCGCATCGTGCATGTCAATGCGGCGGATCAGTTCATGGGCAAGCTCACAGGCGTGGCCGATCCCGAAGCCAAGCGCAAGATCATCGGGCGCGAATTCGTCGAAGTGTTCCAGGCTGAAGCCGGGAAACTCTCGAACGCGCGCTGGCTTGCCCAGGGCACAATCTATCCGGATGTCATCGAATCTGCCGGTGCCAAGACCGGCAAGGCGGTTTCGATCAAGTCGCATCACAACGTGGGCGGCTTGCCGGACACCCTGAATCTCAAGCTGCTCGAACCCCTGCGCGAGCTCTTCAAAGACGAAGTGCGCGAACTGGGCATCGCGCTCGGCTTGCCGCACGGCATGGTGTACCGGCATCCGTTTCCCGGCCCTGGCCTCGGCGTGCGGATTCTGGGCGAGGTCAAACAGGAGTTCGCGGATCTTTTGCGCCGGGCAGATGCGATCTTCATTGAAGAGTTGCGCAACACGCTTGATCCGGCCAGCAACCTGACCTGGTACGAACTGACCTCGCAAGCTTTTGCCGTGTTCCTGCCGGTCAAGTCTGTCGGTGTCATGGGCGATGGGCGCACCTACGATTACGTGGTTGCGCTGCGCGCGGTGCAGACATCAGATTTCATGACCGCCGATTGGGCGCCGCTGCCGCACCCGCTGCTTGCCAGGGTTTCATCCCGCATCATTAACGAGGTCCGCGGGATCAACCGTGTGGTTTACGACGTGTCGAGCAAGCCGCCGGCGACGATTGAGTGGGAGTGACTGGCAAAGACGAGCAACATCTAGTAGTCAGTCACTTTCACTTGCCCGCAAATCCAGATGGGGAAGGGG
>JADZBO010000187.1 GCA_020851995.1 Burkholderiaceae bacterium | reverse complement strand
CATCAGACGGTCGGAAAGCAACGACCCGCGTGTTCTCCGCGTCTTCGAGCGGAACCCGCGCCTGGCTCACCATGCGCAGCGCCATTGCGACAGACTTCGGGTAGGCGAGGATATCTTCTGAGCTGACTACGAGCACGTTGGGGTCAACTTCCGTGACCGGCCCCACCACCGCAGCCGGCAACAACCTGGCCAGTTTCATCAGGGCCAGGCTGCTGTGCTCCACGGCGCGCGCCGGTCCGACGATGACTTTGTGGGCGCTGCTTTCGCCGGAGACATCGGCGCAAGGGTCTGCCAGGTAGTCGACCGTCTCGAGATCAAGCCCGCCAGGCATTGACAGGATGCACGCTTGCGTGCGCGAATCGCTCAGCCCGAGCACTTTGGCGCGTTGGCCGGTCACGACGATACGGGGCGCTTTGGATGTTGAATGCACGAAACGCTCGAGCGTCTCCTGGGTCAGCGCTTCCGCTGCAATGACCAGCAGATGCTCGTTGCCACTGCGGATCAGTATGCTTGCACCACGCCGCAAATCGGACATGGCGCGTTCAACGGATTGAACGGCAGCACCTGCGCCGGCCTGACCCTGGACGCGTAACTCGGATAAAACAGCCATGAAATTGAAACTTATTTTGAAGTGATTACGAGAAGCCTGAAGCAAGATCCGTACCGTGTCCGGCATGGATCGTGCTATTGATCTCGTATAGTATCAACGAATACTTGTAACATTATATTTCAGATCGATTTTTTTTCGCCGGTCATTTCCACATGCCAAAGCAGGTCATTTCCTCAAGCACGAACGCCACGCCGCCGCTTAAAGTTGAAGCGGGGGATGAGTACCTCTGGAATGATTTCATCGACGCGTTGCAATCCGGGCGCAGCCCTGAGCCCTCCCTCTGGGTCGATCGGTTTGGTCCGCTGCAGGCCGGCAGGATCGACCGGATGCTGGTCGTCGGACAACTTGGCCAATCCCTTGACGGTCGGATTGCCACGCACACCGGGCACTCCAAATATATCAATGGAGCGGCAGGGCTGTCGCACCTGCACCGGCTACGGGCGGTTGTGGACGCCGTGGTGGTGGGCATCGGAACCGCACTGGCCGACGATCCGCTGCTGACCGTCCGACTGGTTGCAGGAAAGCAACCCGCGCGCGTCGTGATCGACCCCAAAGGGCGGCTGTCGGCAAACGCAAAGTTGTTCGCCGATGACGGCGTCCGGCGCATTGTAATCACCACCGAGCATTCAACGCCCGATGTGCCGCCTGGCGTTGAAATCCTCCGATTGCCGTCGTCCGCTGGGCAGCTCGCGCCGGCTGCGATCCTGCAGGCACTGGCGGGAGCGGGATTGACCCGTATCCTGGTCGAGGGGGGCGCGCAGACGCTTGCCGGTTTCATCAAGGCGGGCTGTCTGGATCGCATGCACGTGATCGTTGCGCCCATTATCCTGGGATCAGGGCGCCCGGGTTTTGATCTGACGCCGATTGAGTGGATCGACCAGGCGATGCGTCCCGCCGTCACGATCCATGTGCTGGATGGCGAAGTGCTCTTCGACTGCGACTTGTCAGCGCATCGGACGCACATCTCCACCACCTGAAGCCCAGGGTTTTTGCACTCATTCGGTGCGTGTGCGATTCAGCGCGGCCGAAAACAGTGCGCTGGATTCCACCCACGTCGGCAGCCGTGCCGCAGCGGTGCGTGCCCCGGCGGCGAACTCGGCGCGCCGCTGCGCGTCAAGGATCAACACAGACAACGCCTGCGCCAGGTCATGGGAATTTCCGGGTTCGACCAGGATTCCCGCCTCGGGTGGGACGGTATCGGAGATTGCGCCGCCAGTCGTGCCAAGGACGGGCAGTCCGTGAGAGAGGGCTTCCGCATAGGCCATGCCATAGCCTTCATAGTGCGAAGCGAGAACGAACGCATCGGACTCGCCATAGACGCGATCAAGCGCTTCGGCCGACAGCGTGCCGAGCATCGTGATCCGGTCGGCCAGTTCCAGGCGATTGATCTGTTCTTTCAGGGCAGTCGCTGTCGCTGAATCGCGAGTCGTGTCGCCTGCGATCGACAAGTGCCAGGGCAGGCCCTTGACCCGGGCCAGTGCGTCGACCAGAACGTCGAATCCCTTGCGCGGAATCACTGACCCGACTGCGACCAGCCGTACGATGCCGTCTGTGGAACCGGACGCCGCGGGCGCGCGCGCCGTGCCTGGGAGCACGACGGTGATGCGTTCAGGCGCCACGGCAAAATCCGCCGAAAGGGTGCGTGCGGTCGCCGGGCTGGTGACGATGACATGCCTGGCTGCGGCGAGGGCCGCACGCTCCTGCACGGCAAGAGCGGCGGACTGTTCTGCTGTAAGCCCAAGCTCCAGCGCGAGCGGGTGGTGCACCAACGCAACCAGATCATGGGTCAGGGACAGGCGTCGTGCGGCCTCGGGCATCACGCCCATGGCCAGCCCATCGATGACCACGATAGCATCGCGTGGGATGGCGAGCAGCATTTCCTGCGCTTCGCGCAACGTTTTGCTGGCTGGAAACGGGAATCCGTCCCCTGGGTTGACCACATCCACCTGCCAGCCGAGCGTGCGCAATCCCGCAATGATCTGCCGGTCGTAGCCGTAGCCGCCCGTCGCCGCGGCAAGATCCCCCGGAACGACAAACGCAAGGCGCTTCACCATAAGGCCGCTTGATACCAGGCCCGGGCGACATGCGATTCGCCCAGCAGCACGCGGATCGAGTCGAGTTCGCGACCTGGTCGTCCAAGTCGGTCGTTGCGCGCGGCCGCGGCTAATCCGTCAAAGATGTACTTGGTCAGGAATTCGGTCGTGGTGTTCACGCCCTTGAACTGGGGCAAGGTGTCGAGGTTGGTGTAGTTCAGCGGGGCGAGAATCGCCTTGAGCGCCTCGTGGGCGCGGCCGATGTCGATGACGACACCGTTTGCGTCGAGTTCTTTCGAATAGAAGGCGGCATCGACGACAAATGTCGCGCCGTGCAAGGCCTGTGCCGGGCCGAACAAATCGCCCCGGAACGAGTGAGCAATCATGATGTGGTCACGAACTTCAACGGCAAACATATACAAGATCCTTAGGGGTAGGCAATCAGTTGGCACAGCGTGCCGCCGGGTCGGCCAAGAATGTCAGGCAGACGCGCGGGCAGTGCGTTGAAGTCGATGGCGGGGGACAGCAGGGTGTCGAGTCGTGCGTCGCACAGCAGCCCGATTGCGGCGGCCAGGCGTCGCGCGTGGGACCAGCGCGGCCGGTGCGATCGGGCGACATGTCCGACCTGGCTGCACACGAGGCGCAACTCCTGGCTGTGAAAGGCACCGCCCAGCGAGACCGGAATCGAACCGGAGCCGAACCAGCTCAGTTCAAGCACCGTGGCTTCGTCACCCGCGAGGCCAATCGCTGTCTCCAGGCCCGCGGCGGTACCGCTTGCGTGGATGACGACGTCGCAACCCCCGGGCGCATTGGCCGGGGCCGAAAACGAGACCCCCAGTGCGTGCGCGATCTGTTCGCGTCCCGGATCAATATCGACGAGCGTAGTTTGCGCACCCGGCAATTGACCGCAAAGATAGGCGACCAGCATTCCCACGACGCCGCCGCCGACCACCGCGATCCGGTCGGCCGGACCGGGCATGGCGTTCCAGACCGCATTGAGCGCGGTTTCCATGTTGGCGGCGAGCACGGCCCGCGCCGGCGGTACCCCGTCGGGCAAGGGGAATACGGCCGCCGCCGGATGATTGAAAAAATTCTGGTGGGGATGCAGGGTGAAGACGTTGCGCCCGGCCAGTTCGTCCGAACCGGATTCGACGACGCCCACCGTTGCGTAGCCGTACTTCACCGGGAATGGGAATGTGCCCTCCATGAAGGGCGCCCCCATCCGTCCGTATTCGGCGACGGGAACGCGGCCGCCAAACACCAGGGACTCCGTGCCGCGACTGAGCGCGCCGAAGGTGGCGCGCACGCGGACCTGGTCGGCTGAGGGTGCTGCCAGAGGTTCGCTGCGTATTTCAGCCTGGCCCGGTGCTGAGTACCAGAGCGCAAGCGCGGCGTCACAAGCAGAATGGTTTGGCAAATTTAAATCCTGAGCCCCATGCGGGAACTGTCAAAGACATCGTCCTATATACTTCGCACTCCTGGTGCAGTGTTCAACGCGATCAGGCACTTGAAACCGTGCCTTTTAGGTTATGGAACACTACACTGGCGCGGATTATAGATGACCGCGCTGCGCCATTTGCGCCTGATCCTCGTGTCACGCCCCTTCCCGAAATGCATTTTCGAAGATTGATCTTTGCGCTGCTCACGTGCATCACGATGGTCGTGATGGTACTCGTCATGGCGCGCGCGCTTTCACCCGGTTGGCCTGCGGCCACGCCCATTTCGCCGGCAGCGGTCGTGTTCCTGGTGCTGTTTGCGTTCACGTTGCCCTGGACTGTCGTGGGTTTCTGGAACGCCACGATCGGTTTTGCCGTCATGGTGTTGTCGCGCAATCCTGCGGTCGTGGTGTTTCCTGGCGCAGGTCGTGCCCTGCCTGGCGATCCGATCGCTGCTTCCACCGCGATCCTTGTCTGCGTGCGCAACGAGATGCCCGACCGCGTTGCGCGCAATCTGGACCTGATCCTGCAGGGGCTGGATTCAGCCGGCGTCGGTGACCGCTTCCATATCTATGTGCTGAGTGATACCAACGATGCAGACATTGCCCCCGCCGAGCAGACCCGGTTCGAGGCGCTTGCCGCGGCCTGGAGGGGGCGTATTGCTCTGACGTACCGCCGGCGCGAATCCAACGAAGGGTTCAAAGCTGGCAACATTGAAGATTTCTGTGTGCGATTCGGCGCACGCCATGAGTTCGCGCTGCCACTTGACGCGGATAGTTTCATGTCGGCGCCGGCGATTTTGCGCCTGGTGCGCATCATGCAGGCCAACCCCAGGGTGGGCATTCTCCAGGGGCTGGTCATCGCGATGCCGAGCACCAGCGCCTTTACCCGCATCTTCCAGTTTGGCATGCGCCTGGGGATGCGTTCCTATACGATCGGCAGCGCCTGGTGGCAGGGCGATTGCGGCCCCTACTGGGGGCATAACGCGATCCTGCGGCTGGCGCCGTTCGCACGTGACTGCAAGCTACCGCTCTTGCGCGGCCGCAATGGTCCGGTGCACATCATGAGCCACGATCAGGTCGAGGCCGTCCTGATGCGTCGGGCGGGCTTTGAGGTGCGCGTGCTCGCTGACGAGGACCAGAGTTGGGAAGGCAATCCCCCGACCCTGGTTGAATTCGTGCGTCGCGATTTGCGCTGGTGCGAGGGCAATATGCAGTACCTGCAACTGCTTGGGCTGCCACGCATCCTTCCGACCAGCCGGGCGCAACTGGCGCTGGCAATCCTGATGTTCGCGGGTGCTCCTGCGTGGGTCGGCATGCTGGCCTGGGGTGTGGGGATGACTGCGGTGGCTCGCGACGCCTCTCTGTTGGTCGATGCGGCGTGGGCGACGGGCATTTTCTGGACGTTCGCGGTGATGCTTTACTTGCCAAAGATCGCCTCCGCGGTCGATGTGCTCCGGCGCGTCCGGTCCCGTCGGGCGTTTGGCGGCGGGCTCAGATTCCTGGCAGGATTTGCAATCGAGACTGCCTTTTCAGTACTGCTGTGTCCGATCATGTGGTGTTCACAATCCCTGTTTCTTGTCCGGCTGGCCATGGGCCGCGCCGCCGGATGGGGCGCGCAGGCGCGAGACGACCACACGCTTTCCTGGCGCCAGGCAACCGCTACCTTCTGGCCGCACACTACGTTCGGTG